>JAJTFU010000058.1 GCA_021299075.1 Novosphingobium sp.
CTGCTGGCGCTGATGCTGCCCTATGCGCTGGCCTTCATGGGGGCCGGCCTGCTGATGACAGTCGGCTGGGTTGCCCTGGATCTGCCGCTTGGGCCGGGAGCGCAGGTTTTCTATAGTCCGCCGGTAGAGGTCCTCAAATGAACTGGTTCCTGATCAGCGTGCTGGCCATGGTGGCGACCGCGATCATTCATTCGCTGGCTGGTGAGCGCCGGCTGGTCGGACCCGCTCTGGCCGGGCGCCAGGGCATCTTCGCCAACGCTCAGTCACGCAAGGTGCTGCGCGGGGCCTGGCACCTGACCAGTGCCTTCATGCTGCTTACTGCCGCAGTGATGATCTGGCCCGATCCCGACTGGCAGCTCAAGGCGCTGGTGGCGGGGGTATGGCTGGTGATCGGCCTGGTTTCGCTGATCTCGACACGTGGCAAGCATGTTGGCTGGCCGACGCTGACACTCTCGGGTATCGCCGGTCTGGCAGGAGCCTGGGCATGACCGCACCAACACTTTCGTCGAACCTCAACCCCGATGACCCGCAGGCCCAGGCCCGCGCGGCGCACAACCGCGCGCTGGCGGCGGAGCTGCGGGAGCGGGTGGCGCAGGCCGCGCTGGGCGGGGACGAGAAGAGCCGTGAGCGGCACACCAGCCGCGGCAAGCTGCTGCCACGCGAGCGGGTTGAACGTCTGCTCGATCCGGGTTCGCCCTTGCTCGAAATCGGGCAGCTCGCGGCAAACGGCGTCTATGGCGAGGACATTCCCGGCGCCGGCATCATCACCGCGATCGGGCGCGTTTCGGGCCGGATGTGCATGATCGTCGCCAACGATGCGACGGTGAAGGGCGGCACGTACTATCCGCTGACGGTCAAGAAGCACCTGCGCGCGCAGGAAATTGCCGAGGCCAATCACCTCCCCTGCATCTACCTGGTCGACAGCGGCGGGGCCAACCTGCCGCACCAGGCCGAGGTCTTCCCCGATCGCGACCACTTCGGGCGGATATTCTTCAACCAGGCCAATATGAGCGCCCCTATGTGCCGGCCATGTCGGACGAGACCGTGATCGTGCGCGAGCAGGGCACGATCTTCCTGGCCGGACCACCCTTGGTCAAGGCCGCGACGGGCGAGGAGATCAGCGCCGAGGACCTGGGCGGGGGCGACCTGCACGCGCGCAAGAGCGGCGTGGTCGATCACCTGGCCGAGAATGACGAGCATGCGCTGACCATCGTGCGCGACATCATTTCCCACCTGGGCCCGCGCCACGATGATGGCCTGCCGCTGAAGGAACCGCGCAGCCCCAAGTACGATGCCGAAGAGCTCTACGCGGTCGTGCCGGACGATGTCCGCGCGCCATACGATGTCCACGAAGTCATCGCCCGGCTGGTCGATGGCAGCGAGTTCCACGAGTTCAAGGCGCATTACGGCAGCACGCTGGTCTGCGGCTTTGCCCACATCTGGGGCATGCCGGTGGCGATCCTGGCCAACAATGGCGTGCTGTTTTCCGAAAGCGCCGTGAAGGGCGCGCACTTCATCGAGCTGGCCTGCCAGCGCAAGATCCCGCTGCTGTTCCTGCAGAACATCTCGGGCTTCATGGTCGGCGGCAAGTACGAGGCGGAAGGGATCGCCAAGCATGGCGCCAAGCTGGTCACGGCGGTGGCGACGGCAACCGTGCCCAAGCTGACCGTCTTGATCGGCGGCAGCTTTGGCGCGGGCAATTACGGCATGTGCGGCCGCGCCTACAGCCCACGTTTCCTCTTCACCTGGCCCAATGCCCGCATCTCGGTGATGGGCGGCGAGCAGGCCGCATCGGTGCTGGCAACCGTCCACCGCGATGCTACCAAGTGGACGCCGGAAGAGGCCGAAGCCTTCAAGGCCCCCGTCCGCCAGAAGTACGAGGACGAGGGCAACCCTTATTACGCCACGGCGCGGCTGTGGGATGACGGGGTGATCGACCCTGCGCAAACGCGCGACGTGCTGGGCCTGGCGCTCGCCGCCGCGCTTGAAGCCCCGATCCCGGATCGCCCGGCCTTTGGCGTGTTCCGGATGTAGGCCAAGCGGGTACAACCTCGGATCCTGATAATGGGTTCCTGTGGACTGACCTTATGGACAGGTAGACCGGGCGTCTATTTTGGGCAGAACGTGTGCACAATGACCGATCGTCGACCAACGCTGCTCTCGCGGATCACCCAGGCGGTGGTGCTCTGGCTCTATCGCTGGAAGGGCTGGACCATCACCGGTGAGCGGCCCACCGCACGCAAGTTCGTGATCACCGGCGCGCCGCATACCACCAACTGGGATTTCATCTTCTTTGTCGGCACGATCCACAAGCTGGGGCTGAAGCCCAGCTTTGTCGGCAAGCTCAGCCTGTTCCGGGGGCCATTAAAGCGCTTCATGTATGACATGGGCGGCCTGCCGGTTGACCGGTCAAAGCGGAACAACAATTACGTTGAGGAAACCGCCGCGCACTTCGATCGGGCCGAGGATCTGGCGCTGGTCGTCGCTCCGGAAGGGACGCGCGGCAGCGACGGGACCTGGCGCTCTGGCTTCTACCATATCGCGCTGAAGGCCGGGGTGCCGATCGTGCCGGCCTGGGTCAACCATGCGACGATGAAGGGCGGGATCGGCCCGGCGATCATGCCGACGGGTGACTATGCGGCTGACCTGGCCAAGATCGCCGCCTTCTATCGTTCGGTCATGCCCGATTGCCTGCGGTTCGAGCGGCTTGCCGCCTCGGCCGCGGCGCTCAAGGAAGCGGCGACAGAAAGTCTGCCGGGAGGTCTGAAGGGGAAAGCCCATGGGTGAAGCCATGCTGATCAATGCCGTGATTGCCGCAGTGCTGTTGCTGGCAGCCTGGCAAGTTGCCGTACGGATCAAGGACGTTTCCTTTATCGATGCGATCTGGGGCGGCGGGATGGCGGTGCTGGCCGTGGCCAGCTGGCTGCAACTGGGCGAACCCGGGCAGCGCGCGCACCTGATGGCGGCCATGGCGGCGCTGTGGGGGCTGCGGCTTTTCTGGCACCTCTACACGCGCTGGCGCGGCCACGGTGAAGACGTGCGCTATGCCCGGATGCTGGACAAGGCCAAGGAGCAGGGCCGTTTTGCCCAGGCCGCGCTGACCAAGGTGTTCGGCCCCCAGGCCTTCCTGCTCTACCTGACCTGTCTGCCCGCCAGCTCGGTGTGCTGGCCAGCGGCGCGCCGGCTCCGCTTGGGCCGCTGGCTCTGGCTGGTGCGGCGTTGTGGCTGCTCGGCATGGTGTTCGAAGTGGTTGGCGATGCGCAGCTGACGGCCTTCCGCAACGATCCGGCGAGCAAGGGCAAGGTGCTCGACACCGGCCTGTGGCGCTATACCCGCCACCCCAACTATTTCGGCGATACCTGCGTCTGGTGGGGGATTTGGCTGGCTGCCGCCGATGCCGGACTGTGGGTTGCGCTGATCAGCCTGCCGGGGCCGTTGTTCCTGACTTTCACCCTGACCAAGTGGTCGGGCAAGCCGCTGCTGGAAAAGGGCCTCAACAAGACCCGCCCCGGCTATGCCGAATATGTCAAGCGCACGTCAGGTTTCATTCCCTGGCCGCCCAAGCAGGGCTGAGCCCGCCTAGCGCGGGGTCACGTCGCGCGCGCGCTCTTCCTGCGGCACGGCGCGCGGCGGGATGGCCTGAAGCCAGGCTTCCAGCGCTGCGATATCGGGCATGCCAATAACCTTGTCCCGGCCCTTGAGCAGGGTGGAGTAGGTGTCGCCACCGCTGGCCAGGAAGTCGCTTGTCGCAACGCGGTAAGAGGCCCGGGGATCGATCGGCTGCCCCAGCAAGGTCATCGCGACGATCCGGCTCCCGACCGGGCGTGACAGGTCATAGTCATAGGCGAAGCCCTGCGAGGGGCTAAGGACCTGGTTGGGCCCAATCCCGTCAAAGTTCTGTTCCAGCAGTTCGCGCAGCTCCGCACCGGTCAGCGTCTGGGTCACCAGGACATTGCCGAACGGCTGGACGCGGTAGAGATCGCCAAAGGTGACCTGCCCGTTCTCGTCCGGCCCGATCCGCCACGGGGCGCGAATGCCGAAGGGGTTCATGAAGGCGATCTGCGCACCGGCACCGGCGGTGGCCGCCAATTGCGCATCGGCGATCAGGTAGCCCAGCGTCCCGCCCTTGCTGTCGGTATCTCCGCCCCGCGTTGCCTCGCCAGCAATCCGGCCGGCCGGGCGCAGCGTGAACTGCTTGGCCGCTTCGGCATAGGTGCCGACATAGGCGGCGATATCGGGCCGGGCGGCGAAGCGCGGAAAGGCAGGGTTGTTGGCGGCGATGCGGCCGGGTGCCGGTGCATAGGCCTCGCTCTGCACGACCACGTTGCGGGCCGAGCGGTTGGCCACGCGACCTTTCGCCGGATCGATCTCCAGCGCAATTTCCGTCACCAGCATGCCGAACTTGCCAGCGCTGGTCAGCAGGATCGGCCGGGCGGAGTCCTTGCCCGGCCACTCGCAGATATAGTCCCAATGGGTGTGGCCCGAGACGACGACATCGACGCCGCCTTCCAGCCGGTCAAGAATGCCGCTCAGATCGCCGCTGGCCGCCTCGCAGCCCTGCGGGTTGGGGATGCCCTGGGTTCGCACCCCTTCGTGGATCACCACCACGATCGCGTCGGCCCCGGCGGCGCGCAGCCGCGGCACGGCAGCGTTGATCGTTTCAGCCTCGTCCGCGAACCGCAGGCCCTTGATTCCGTCCGGCGAGACCAGCGCGTTTGTCCCTTCCAGCGTCAGCCCGATCAGGCCGATATCGACCTTGTTACGCCCCCTGCCGAAACTGCGGATCGCCGTGCCGGGGAACAGCGTGGAGCCATCGGTCTTGACCGTGTTCGCCGTCAGGAACTTGAACTTCGCGCCCTTGAACGGTTCGACCTGGCAGGGCTTCCTTGCGGTGTGCTGGGCGCATCCGCCGCCCTGCATGCGCAGCAGTTCATCCTGCCCGCGATCGAACTCGTGATTGCCGGCGGCGTTGAAGTCCAGCCCGATGCGGTTCATCACCTCGATTGTCGGCTCGTCCAGGAACAGCGCCGAGGAGAGCTGTGAGGCGCCGATCAGGTCCCCGGCGCTGACCACCAGATGGTTCGGGTGCTGCGCCTTCAGGCTGTCAATCGCGCTGGCCAGGTAGGCCGCGCCGCCAGCCGGAACCGGCATGGCCTCACCCTTGCCGTCGGGCACGAAGACCGATTGGCGCGGCATTTCCAGCGCGCCATGGAAATCGTTGATCGCCAGCAGCCCGACCTTGACTGTCGGGGCCGGAGCGCCTGCCCCCTGCGGCGTGGCACAGGCCGCGATCAGGGGCAGGAGGGTGAGCGACATAAAGCGAAGATTCGACATGGGCCTGTCCTAGCCGATGCAGCGATGACAACAAGCCGTCCGTATTATGCAATTAAGACAGTTTCTTGAAAGATTGCCGCCACCTTTCTATATTGCGAGTCATAACCCTTGGGGAGAATAGCGCGATGGCGCGGCCGCAGACGGACCTTGAAGCCGGACGGGAACACTTGCTCGATATCGCGACCGCGATGATCGAAGAGCGCGGCAATGCGGCGCTGACCATGACCGAACTGGCTGCGCTGGCCGGGATGTCGCCGGCCAACCTCTATCGCTACTTCGAGAACAAGGACGCCGTGATCGAGGCCATCGCCGGACGCTGGTTTGCCCCCAAGGTGGCGATTATGGAGGAAGTGGTCGCCAGCGACCTGCCGCCGCGCCGCAAGATGTACGAATTCTACGCCCGCCGCTTCGCGCTGGTCCGTGCAATGTGGGAACGCGATCCGGTCGTCTTCCAGACCTATTGCGATGTCGGCGAAGAGCACTTCGAAGTGGTGCGCAGCTACGTCGATCTCGGCGATCATCACCTGGGTGAGATTGTGGCCGAGGCCATGGCTGACGGCCACTTTGCCGGGCTGGAGATCGATGAGACAATCAGCCTGATTAACCAGATGGTCGCGCCCTATGTGAACATCGGCCTGATGGCGATGGTCATGCCCAAGCTGTCCGAGGACAAGCTGGCCCGGATTATCGATGCCCTGTTCGATGGACTTTCGGCGGTGGATCGCGGCGCCCGGGCCGTAACTGGGCTGCGCGCGGCGTAACGGCCCGGATTTCCGATAATCCGCCACTCGGCCTACTGGTCAAGCCCGGCCGGATCGTTTACTTACAATGGTGTGAGCAACACCTTTACCCACGACTACGCGATTGCGGTCGAGCCCCAGGACATCGATTTCATGGGGCACGTCAACAATGCCCGCTACCTCAACTGGGTGCAGGAGGCCGTGCTCGATCACTGGCGCTCCTTTGCCCCGCCGCACGCCGTGGCCGCGCACCTGTGGGTGGCGCTGAAGCACGAGATTACCTATCGCCGCCCGACCTTGCTGGGCGATGAAGTGATCGCCACCGTGCTGCTCGAAAAAGTCCAGGGCGCCCGCGCCTTCTACGAAACCGTGATCCGCCGCGGCGAGGAAGTACTGGCCGAGGTCAAATCGAGCTGGTGCTGCATCGACGCCGAAACGCTCCGCCCCGCGCGACTGGCACGGGACGTTATTGCGCGGTTTTTCCCGTTGACTGAAGCCAGCTAGGCCGGATCAAACGTCCAGATTCGCTACGTTCAGTGCGTTTTCCTGGATGAAGTCGCGGCGCGGTTCGACCACGTCGCCCATCAGGCGGGTGAAGATCTCATCCGTCACGTCGGCATCCTCAACCTTGACCTGCAGCAGGATGCGGTTGTCCGGATCGAGCGTGGTTTCCCACAGCTGCTCGGCGTTCATTTCGCCAAGGCCCTTGTAGCGGGCGATCGACAGGCCCTTGCGCCCGGCGGCGAGCACGGCATCCAGCAGCTGGCTGGGGCGCGTGATCGTGCCATCACCGGCGATCAGGCGGACCGGGGCGGGGGCATCGCCCTCTTCGCCGTCACCCTCGGGCTCCGGCTCGGCCGATCCTGCGCGGACCAGACGGGCTACGCCGGCATAGGCTTCGGCTTGCTCGGCGGCGACACGGGCCAGCTTGCGGGCTTCGGCGCTGGTCAAGAAGCTGGCTTCAATCGGGAAGGCATCGGTCACCCCGCGCCAGATCCGTTCGACCAGGACCGAGCCGTCTTCACGCATCCCGGCACTCCAACGCGCTTCCTGATCGGCCCGGCCGAGCCGTTCGGCCACGCGGACCAGGGCGGCGGTGCGGTCAGCCAGGGTGATCTCGGGCAGCAGCGCGCCGTCGAGCGCCAGTGCTTCGATTACCGCTGGATCATAGCGGCGCGGCACGAAGCCCATCAGGCTGCGCAGCCGCAGCGCATGTTCGACTAGGGCTTCAAGTTCGGCCCCGGCGCGCGCGCCGCCCGACGTTTCGAGCACGCGGCCCGCCAGGCCGGCTTCGACCAGATAGCGATCGAGCGCGGCGGCGTCCTTGAGGTAGACTTCGCTGCGGCCCTTGCTGACCTTGTAGAGCGGCGGCTGGGCGATGAAGAGGTGCCCGTTGCGGATGATCTCTGGCATCTGCCGGTGGAAGAAGGTGAGCAAGAGCGTGCGGATATGGGCGCCGTCAACGTCGGCGTCGGTCATGATCACGATCTTGTGATAGCGCAGCTTGGTCAGGTTGAATTCGTCGCGGATGCCCGTGCCCATCGCCTGGATCAGCGTGCCGACTTCCTTGGAGCTGATGATCCGGTCAAACCGCGCGCGCTCGACGTTGAGGATCTTGCCCTTGAGCGGCAAGATCGCCTGGATGTTGCGATCGCGCCCCTGCTTGGCCGAGCCGCCGGCTGAATCCCCTTCGACCAGGAACAGTTCGCACTTGCTGGGATCACGTTCCTGGCAATCGGCCAGCTTGCCCGGCAGGCTGGCGATGTCCATCGCCCCCTTGCGCCGGGTCAGCTCGCGCGCGCGGCGGGCGGCTTCGCGGGCGGCGGCGGCATCGATGATCTTGCCGACCACGGCCTTGGCATAGGCCGGGTTTTCTTCCAGCCATTCGCTCATCCGGTCGGCCATCAGGCTTTCCAGCGGCTGGCGCACTTCGGAGGAAACCAGCTTGTCCTTGGTCTGCGATGAGAACTTGGGATCGGGCAGCTTGACCGAGACAATCGCGGTCAGCCCTTCACGCATGTCCTCGCCGGTCAGGGTGACCTTTTCCTTCTTCATCAGCCCGGTCTTTTCGGCATAGCCGTTAAGCGTGCGGGTCAGCGCGGCGCGGAAGGCGGCGAGGTGCGTGCCGCCATCGCGCTGCGGGATGTTGTTGGTGAAGCACAGGACGTTTTCGTAATACGAATCGTTCCATTCCAGCGCCACGTCGATGCCGATCCCGTCGCGTTCCGAACTGATCGCGATCGGATCGGGCAGCAGCGGGGTCTTGTTGCGATCGAGGTACTTCACGAAGGCGGCGATCCCGCCTTCGTAGAACAGGTCATGCTCCTTCACTTCCTCGCCGCGCAGGTCGCGCAGCAGGATGCGAACGCCGGAATTGAGGAAGGCCAGCTCGCGATAGCGATGCTCGAGCTTGTCGAAATCGTAGATGGTGACGTTCTTGAAGGTCTCTTCGCTGGCCAGGAAGGTCACGCGGGTGCCCTTCTTGGGTTGGCCCTTGCCATTGTCGGGCGCGGGCCCGCGCACCACCAGCGGCGCCACGGCATCGCCATGGGCAAACTTCATCCAGTGTTCCTGGCCGTCGCGCCAGATCGTGAGCTCCAGCCATTCCGACAGGGCATTGACCACCGAGACGCCGACCCCGTGGAGGCCGCCCGAAACCTTGTAGGCGTTGTCATCGCTGGTGTTCTCGAACTTCCCGCCAGCGTGGAGCTGGGTCATGATGACCTCGGCCGCAGAAACGCCTTCCTCGGCATGGATCCCGGTCGGGATGCCGCGGCCGTTGTCCTCGACCGAGACCGAGCCATCGGGGTTGAGCTCGATCAGCACCAGGTCGCAATGCCCGGCCAGCGCCTCGTCAATCGCGTTGTCCGAAACCTCGAACACCATGTGGTGCAGGCCCGAACCATCATCGGTATCGCCAATGTACATGCCGGGCCGCTTGCGGACGGCATCCAGCCCTTTCAGGACCTTGATTGAATCGGCGCCATAGGCGTTCTGGTTGGCGCCAGAAGCGGGTGTGTTTTCAGGAGTCTCGGACATAGCGAGCATATAGGGATTGCGCGCCGCCAAAGAAAGCTTTCCCGCCCCCTTCCATCCACAGCCTATTGGTGCTTCATTCCGCCCGGTCGGCATGATTTTGGACGTTCGGATGGGGCCTTGTCCGCTGCCGGAACGGTGAAGGGAATAATCCATGAAGAATCGTCTGCTGGGGATCGCTTCGGCGCTGGTGCTGGGGCTGGTAGGGGTCCAAGCCCAGGCGCAAGATACGCTGCCGCCGGATAAGGCCAAGTTCCGCGCTCTCTACAAGGAGATGGTAGAGACCGATACCTCGATCACCACCGGCAGCTGCACCGCGCTGGCCGGGAAGCTCGAGGCGCACATGCTGGCCAATGGCTTCCAGCAATCGGAACTGACCCGGTTTTCCGTGCCGGAACATCCCAAGGAGGGCGGCCTCGTCGCCGTCTACCCGGGTACCTCGAAGACGCTGAAGCCGATGCTGCTGCTTGGCCATATCGACGTGGTCGTCGCCAAGCGTGAGGACTGGACCCGCGATCCCTACACCCTGTTCGAGGAAGACGGCTATTTCTATGGCCGCGGCACCTCTGACATGAAGGCGCTCGCCGCGATCTGGGTCGACATGCTCGAACGCTTCCGGGCCGAAGGCTACAAGCCCAAGCGGACGATCAAGCTGGCGCTGACTTGCGGCGAGGAAACCAGCTGGGCCTTCAACGGTGCGCGCTGGCTGACCGAGAACCGGCGCGACCTGATCGATGCCGAATTCGTCCTCAACGAAGGCGGCGGCGGGCGCACCGATGGCAAGGGCACGGTCGTCGCGCAGAATTTCCATGTCGGCGAAAAGACCGTTGGCAATTACCGGATCGAGGCGACCAATCCCGGCGGCCACTCGTCAATCCCGATCCGCGACAACGCGATTTACGAGCTGTCCGATGCGCTGGTGAAGCTGCGCGAGTTCGAATTCCCGGTCATGCTCAACGATACCACGCGGGCCTACTTCTCGCGGCTGGGTGCCGGCCGGACTGACGAGATGGGCAAGGCCATGCTGGCCGTGGTCGCCAATCCACAGGACAAGGCGGCCGTCGCGGTGCTCGACAAGGACCGGATGTATCACTCGATGCTGCGCACCACTTGCGTCGCCACACAGCTTGATGGCGGCCATGCCAACAATGCCCTGCCGCAGCGCGCCGGAGCGCTGATCAACTGCCGGATCTTCCCGGGTGTCGGTTACGAAGAGGTCCGCAAGACGCTGGAACAGGTGATCGCCGATCCGCGGAGCGTGCCGCTGGTGCCGATGATGTCGACCGGCGGGACTGATGGGATCTATTTCGGCGCGATCGGCATCCCGTCCTATGGCCCGCCGGGGCTCTATGGCGATCCGGATGGAAATGGCGCGCACGGGCTCAACGAGCGGGCAATCGTCAAGGCGGTCTATACCGGGCGCGACATGCTGACCGAACTGGTCAAGGCCTATGCCAGCCCGAAGGGGCGCTGAGGGGGTTATGCAAATGCTGAAAACCGGGATCACGCTGGCCTTTGCGCTGGCGGCAACCACCGCGCTGGCCCAGCCCCAGAGTGGGTCGGCGCCGCTTTCCCCGCAGAAGGCGGAATTGCGCGAACTGTTCAAGGAGATGATCGAGACCGACACTTCGATCACCACTGGCAGCTGCACGCTGGCGGCCGAGCGGGTGGCGGCGCGGATGAAGGCGGCCGGGTTCAAGGATGACCAGCTGACCCTCTTTGCCGATCCGGCTCGTCCGAAGGAAGGCGGGCTCGTTGCCGTCTTGCCCGGCAGCTCGAAGACGCTGAAGCCGCTGCTGCTGATCGCCCATATCGATGTTGTCGCCGCCAAGCGTGCCGACTGGGAGCGCGATCCCTATCAGCTGATCGAGGAAGACGGCTATTTCTATGGCCGCGGCACCTCCGATACCAAGGGGCTGGCCGCGATCTGGACCGATATCCTGATCCAGCACGCCAAGGCCGGCACGCGGGCCAAGCGCACGCTGAAAATGGCATTGACCTGTGGTGAGGAAACCAATGGCGCCTTCAACGGGGCCGAATGGCTGGCCGCCAACAAGCGCGAGCTGATCGACGCCGAGTTCGCGCTCAATGAAGGCGGCGGGGGCGGCACCAATGGCAAGGCGGTCGCCAAGGGCGGCAAGGTGGTCGAGCAGGCGATTCAGGTCGGCGAGAAGACCTTTGCCAACTATCAGCTCGAAGCGCGCAATCCCGGCGGCCACAGCTCCGTCCCGCGGCCCGATAATGCGATCTATCAGCTCGCCTCCGCGCTCAAGAAGATCGAGGCTTACAGCTTCCCGGTCGAGTTCACCGACACTACCCGGACCTATTTCAAGGTAGCCGGGGCCGGGCGCGGCGATGAAGTGGGCAAGGCGATGGTTGCCCTGGCCAACAACCCGGCCGACAAGGCGGCCGAGGCGCTCATCAACACCGAACCGTTCCTCCATTCCAATGTGCGCACCACTTGCGTGGCGACGATGCTGGACGCCGGCCATGCCCGCAACGCGCTGCCGCAGCGGGCTCAGGCCAATGTGAATTGCCGGATCTTCCCGGGCCATTCGGTTGAGGCGATCCGCCAGGAGCTGTCCACGATCATCGGCGATCCCGGCGTGACCGTTACCGCTCTCCCGCCGCTGCGCCCGACCCCGCCCAACCCGCCGCTTGATCCCAAGGTGGTCGAACCGGCGCGCAAGCTGGTGGCCAAGTATTTCCCGGGCGTGCCGCTCGTGCCGGTGATGGCCAACGGCTACACCGACGCGACTTTCCTCGGTGCAGTCGGCATCCCGACCTACGGCGTGCCAGGGATGTGGGGCGATACCGACGGCAACGGCGTCCACGGCCTTAACGAGCGGCTGGAAGTCGCCGCGCTCTATACCGGGCGTGATTTCCTGGGCGAACTGGTTGCGGCCTACGCCGGCAAGTAGCTCTGCCCAAGATCACATCAGAGCGCTTTACGCTCCCGATATGATTTGATATCGAACTATATAGTTTGACATCGAATCATATCGGGAGGGCGCCATGGCATCGCGCCGGCAGATCATCGTGGGGCTTGGCGGGGTGCTGGTCGCCGGGGCGGCGGCGGGCACCTGGCGGGTGCTGCGCCAACCCGAAGCGGCGATTGCGCCCTGGACGGGGCTGGACCAGCCGGTGGCCGATCCCCGGCTCGATGCCTTCCGTCATGCCATCCTCGCCCCCAATCCGCACAACCGCCAGCCTTGGCTGATCCGGCTGGAGGGCCAGGATAGTGCCGTGCTGACCTGCGATCTGACCAAGCGGCTGCCGCAGACCGATCCGTTCGATCGGCAGATTATCATCGGCTTCGGCACTTTCATCGAGCTGGCCAGCATCGCCGCGAGTGGCAGGGGCTATCGTCTGCTGGTCGAACCTTTCCCCGATGGCGAACCGCAGCCCCGGATTGACGAGCGGCCGGTTGCGGGGCTGCGGTTTGTCGCCGATCCCGCGCTCCGCCCCGATCCGCTGCTTGCGGCGATAGCTGAACGGAGGACCAATCGGCAGGTCTACCGCGCGTTACCGTCGGGCCGGCTCGCCGCCCTGGCCGAACCGGGAGTGACGCTGAGCGAGAATCCGGTGATGCTCGGCCAATTGCGCGAGCTTGCTGTCGCGGCGATCACCTGCGAGATGCACACGCCGCCCGCGCATAAGGAAAGCATCGACCTGATGCGGATCGGCGCGACCGAAATCGATGCCCAGCCTGATGGTCTGGCCCTGTCGGGTCCGATGATCGAAGCCACTGCGCTGCTCGGCATAACCACGCGCGCTAGCCTGGCCGATCCGGCCAGCACCGCCTTCCGGCTCGGGCTAGAGGACCTGGAACGGACCTATGGCTCGATCCCCGCCGCCGGCTGGATCGTCACGCCTGACAATAGCCGCGCCAGCCAGATCGCGGCGGGGCGCAGCTATGCCCGGCTGACCCTGCGCGCGGCAGCGGCCGGCATTGCGGTCCATCCGCTTAGTCAGTCTTTGCAGGAATATCCGGAAATGGCAGACCTCTATGCGCGGGCTTATCGGCTGCTGGCGCCTGAGCCGGGGCAGCGGCTGCAGATGCTGGCGCGGCTGGGGCTGGCCGATCCGGTCCGCCCGGCTGCGCGCTACCCCCTGGAGGCACACTTGCGCGCATGACCGACGATCCACTGGCCTTCCAGCTCTTCACCGAGATCGGCATTATCGACCAGCTCGGCGGCGCGGCGTTTGAACGGGCGTTGCCGGCCGGTCTGACCCGGGCCCAGTTCGGGGTGCTGCAGCATCTCTCTCGCCGCGCGCGGCCTAGCCAGTCACCCGGCACAATCGCGGCAGCGATGCAGGTCAGCCGCGCAACGATGACCAGCACGCTTGGCCGCCTCGCCAAGCGCGGGCTGGTGGCAATCGAGGATGATCCGGCCGATGGCCGCGGCAAGCAGGTGCGCTTGACGGATGCAGGTGAGACCCTGCGCCAGGCCTGCATCGCTGCCGTCCTGCCGCTGTTGCCACTTGTGGGTCAGGCGCTGACCGCTGCGGAGCAGGACCAGATGCTGGGGCTGTTGCGCAAGTTGCGCGAGGTGCTCGACACGGCGCGCGACGCGGCACCATAACCGAAAGGCCGCCGCGCCGGATGGGCGCGACGGCCTTTGGTTTGGGAATGTGCTGTCCGCGCGGGACGCCTGAAAGATCAGGCGAGGGTGGCGGAGAACATCAGACCGCTCGTGCTGAGAGCGGCGATGATCGGCAGCACAAAGGCGGCGATGCTACGCATTGTGTGCTCCTCTATGTGTTGTGCGACTGCTCATTCAGTTCGCATTTGCAACATAAGCATTCTGGTAGAGATTGCCAGTGCAAAGGGCGAAATGTTTCTTGCGTATTTTGCAACTTGAAAATTTACGCCCCCGTAACCATCGCGCGGCGCAGTCAGCGCTTGCATGGTGCTGGCCTGCTTGCTTGGGAGAAAGAAACAGAATCGCCAGAGAGGAAGCCCGCCGATGATCGCCGATCCCGCCCTGCAGCTTGACCAGCCCTTCGGGTCCTTTCCCGGCCTGATCGCCGCCTGGGGTGAATACCGCGGCGATGCCCCGGCGCTGTACGATGGTGCGGTCACGCTCTCGTGGCGCGATACGGCCGACCGGGTTGAGCGGATCGCCGCGCGGCTTCAGGCCGATGGGCTGCAGCGCGGCCAGGCGGTAGCGATCCTCGGCACCACCACGGTCAACTACGCGCTGATCTACCTTGCCGCGATCCGCGCCGGGGGCTGCGCCGCACCGCTCACCACCAGCGCCAGCCCGGAGCAGCTGGCGGGGATGGCGAAGGATTCGGGCGCGATCCACCTGTTCATCGACCGCGCCAAGCTGACCGAGCTGGGCGATTTCAAGCTGCCGATCGAACACCAGATCGTGCTGGATGAAGAGCTTGAGGCCTTCATGGCCGCTCCTGGCACCAAGGCTGCGCCGTTCGAGCCGGAAGACGCGGACCCGCTCAACATCATCTACTCCTCGGGCACCACCGGCATCCCCAAGGGCATCGTCCACAGCCACGGCATGCGCTGGCGGCAGATGACGTTCCGCGCCTCATTGAACTACGGCAAGGACAGCCGCACGCTGACTTCGACCCCGCTCTATTCCAACACCACCATGGCCGTGTTCCTGCCGACGATGTACTCGGGCGGCTATGTCTCGCGGATGGGCAAGTTCGATACCGAGAAGTGGCTGGAGCGCGCCCAGGCCGAGCGGTCACCCACACCATGCTGGTCCCGGTGCAGTACCGCCGGCTGATGCAGTTCGAGCGCTTCGACGACTATGACCTCTCGTCGATGAAGATGAAGTACTGCACCAGCGCGCCCTTCCCGGCCGACCTCAAGG
>JAJTFU010000059.1 GCA_021299075.1 Novosphingobium sp.
GGTTCGGATCTTTGTTGGCATAGCCGTTGCGGCCCGAGGCATAGAGCACCGGGAAATCGCACTGCTCGTCGCTGGCATCCAGGCTGACGAACAGGTCGAACACTTCGTCGAGGACTTCCTGGATGCGCTCATCCGGGCGGTCGACCTTATTGACGACGACGATCGGGCGAAGGCCCAGCGCCAGTGCCTTGCCGGTGACGAACTTGGTCTGCGGCATCGCGCCTTCCGAGCTGTCAACCAGCAGGATCACGCCGTCGACCATGCTGAGGATGCGCTCCACCTCGCCACCGAAGTCGGCGTGGCCGGGGGTGTCGACGATGTTGATGCGCGTGCCGTTCCATTCGACCGAAGTGCACTTGGCCAGAATGGTGATCCCGCGCTCCTTTTCGAGGTCGTTCGAATCCATCGCGCGCTCTTCGACGCGCTGGTTGTCGCGGAACGTGCCGGACTGGCGGAAGAGCTGGTCAACCAGCGTGGTCTTGCCGTGGTCGACGTGGGCGATGATGGCGATATTGCGCAGCGGCAGCGGGGCGGACATTCGGACAGACCTTCGGTTGAGGAGTAGGCGGCGGATTTGCTGCGCCGCAACATTTGCTGGCGCGCCCCTAGCCGAAGTGGGCCTTCTCGGCAAGTGTAACGGTATCTTGTGCGGTATTGGTATTTTCTGTCGCACCCGCTAGAGGCGCCCGCCATGAGAAAACATCTGATCCGTGCCGCACTGCTCGGCGCCGCCGCCCTTCCCGCAACCGCCTATGCTCAGGAAGCCCAGGTCGAAGAGGCCCAGCCGGCCCCTGACGCTCCCGAGGCCGCCGAGGGCGAAGGTAACGAAATCGTCGTTACCGCGACCAAGCGTGAACAGACGCTGCAGGACGTGCCGGTGGCCGTTTCGGTAACCACTGCCGAAACGATCGAGCGCGCCCAGATTCGCGACCTGAAGGACCTGCAGACCCTGGTCCCGGCACTGCGCGTGTCGCAGCTGCAGTCGAGCGCCAACACCAATTTCATCATCCGCGGCTTCGGAAATGGCGCCAACAACCCCGGCATCGAACCTTCGGTCGGCGTCTTCGTCGATGGCGTCTATCGCAGCCGCACCGCCGCCCAGATCGGCGACCTCCCCGACGTCCAGCGCGTCGAAGTGCTGCGCGGCCCGCAGTCGACCCTTTTCGGCAAGAACGCCAGCGCCGGCGTGATCTCGATGGTCACCCGCGAGCCGTCGTTCACGTTCAAGGGCAGCGTTGAAGCCAGCTATGGTAATTATGACGCGCTGGTGCTTAAGGGCTATGTCACCGGCCCGATCACCGACACCCTTGCGGCCAGTATCGCGGGCGGGATCAACAAGCGCGACGGTTACGTCACCGACCTCGGCTACAACGGCAAGGCCAACGAGCGTGACCGCTGGTTCGTCCGCGGTCAGCTGCGCTTCGAACCGAGCGACGCGCTGAAGGTTCGCCTGATCGCCGATTACGACAAGATCGACGAAGTCTGCTGCGCCGTCGTCAACGTCCGTCCTTCGGCTGCGACCGGAGCAATCCAGTTCCTGGGCGGCCGCGTCAACAATTCGGCGACGCCGTTTGCCGATGTGGCCTACACGAACTTCCCGTCCTCGAACCAGATCGAGAACTGGGGCCTCTCGGGCCAGATCGATTACCAGGTCGGTCCGCTCAAGGTCACGTCGATCACGGCCTATCGCAACAGCTCGAGCCTGACCAACCAGGATTCCGACTTCACCAGCGCCGACCTGATCGGCCAGAACGTTGGCGATGTGGATATCGGCACCTTCACGCAGGAACTGCGCCTGAATGCCAACTTCCTCGACATGTTCGACCTCATGCTGGGCGGCTACTTCTTTGACGAGAACGTCAAGTTCAAGAACACGCTGACCTATGGCACGCAGTTCCGCCCCTATGTGAACCTGCTGTCGGGCGGTGCGGTGAGCCAGCTCGAAACGCTGATCCTGGGCGTTCCCCTGAACACCTTCCAGCGCCCCGGCCAGGGCATGTTTGACAACCTGCGGATGGACAACCAGGCTTGGTCGATCTTCGGCAACTTCGACGTCAAGCTGGGTGACAAGCTGACCCTGACCCTGGGTGGCAACTACACCAAGGACAAGAAGGACGTCGTCACCAACACGGTCAGCACCGATGCCTTCTCGGCGCTGGACTTCGTGGCGATCGGTGGCGGGGTGATCCGCAACACCGTGATCGCGCAGCAGGTCGGGACCGCGCTTGGCCTGGGTGCTCCGGCCAATGCGACCCAGATCGCCGGCTTTGCCGGTGCCCAGCCGGCAATCTATAGCGCTATCGTGACCGGTGCGACTGCTTTCGCTAACACGAACGCGACCAACCCGGCGGTCAACCCGCTGCTGGGCCTGCGTCCGCTGCAGTTCCTGCCGCCGTTCCTGAACATCCCGAACGCGGTCGAAAACGGCAAGACCCGCGACGGCAAGTTCACCTGGACGGCCCGTCTGGCCTGGGAAATCACCGATACGGTCAACACCTACTTCTCCTATGCGACCGGCTTCAAGGCGAGCTCGTTCAACCTCTCGCGTGACAGCCGTCCGGTCGCCAGCGATCTGCCGGCGCTGCGCACCGCCGGGCTCGTTCTGCCGAACCTGACTACCGGTTCGCGCTATGCCGGTCCGGAAAACGCCGAGGTGTTCGAGCTGGGCATCAAGACCAACTGGGGCATCGCCAGCGCCAACCTGACGCTGTTCAAGCAGACCATTACCGGCTTCCAGTCGAACGTCTTCACCGGCACCGGTTTTGCCCTGGCCAATGCCGGCAAGCAGTCGACCTATGGCATCGAGTTTGATGGCTCGGTCAAGCCGACCGACGAACTCACCCTGAACCTGTCGCTGGTCTATCTCGATCCGAAGTATGACAGCTTTGTCGCTTCGGCCGTGGGTGACCTGTCGGGTACGCGCCCGGCCGGCATTCCGGGCCTGTCGACCACGATCGGTGCGCAGTGGAACAAGGAGCTGGGCAATGGCGATCGCGTGATCCTGCGCGGTGACTGGCACTACGAATCCGAAGTCCAGATCGCCGAAGGCCTGCCGGCCTTCATCCAGCGCAATCCCCTGGGCCAGGTCACTTCGTACCAGCCGGCCTTCGACGCCGCCCGTCCGTTCCAGCGCGAAGTGAGCGAGATCAACGCCTCGATCAGCTATGCGATGATGAACGGGATCGAGTTCAGCCTGTGGGGCCGCAACCTCACCAACAACCGCTATCTGGTGCAGATCTTCGACTCGGTGGCGCAGTCGGGCTCGGTTTCGGCCTATCCGAACCAGCCGCGCACCTATGGCGCGACCGTCCGCTTCAAGTGGTAGGCTGACCGCCACGGCGAACATGCGAAGGGGGCGGGAAACCGCCCCCTTCTGCATTTGGGGCGCAGCCTATTCACTGGCCCTTCACCTTCGCCGCGCCTATAGCCGGGACATGCGTTTCCCCTTCAGCGCGCTGCGCCGCTTCGCTCTTGTTTTCCCGCTGCTGGCGCTGGGCGTCCAGCCGATTGCCGCCCAGTCGAGCGCGGCGAAGACCCGCAAGGCTCCGCCGCCGGCCGCTGCCGCCCCAGCCAAGCCTGCCGCCACCGGGCCCTGGCTCTACCGCGGCAGCGATGTCCCGCAGGACAAGGAATGGGTCTTTGGCGAGCTGGCCAACGGCGTGCGCTATGCCGTGCGCAAGAATGGCGTGCCCCCCGGCCAGGTCGCGATCCGCGTGCGGATGGACGTCGGCTCGCTGCATGAGGAAGAGAGCGAGCGCGGCTATGCCCACTTGCTTGAACATCTGGTCTTCCGCCAGTCACACTACCTCGCCGAAGGCGCGGCGATCCCCACCTGGCAGCGGCTGGGGGCAACCTTTGGCAGCGATACCAATGCCGAAACCAGCCCGGTTGCGACGACCTACAAGCTCGATCTGCCCAACGCGACCCCGGCCAAGCTGGATGAATCGCTGAAGCTCTTGTCCGGCATGATGATTGCCCCGGCGCTGACCGAGGCCAATGTGCGCACCGAAGTGCCGATCGTGATGGCCGAAAAGCGCGAGCGTGGCGGGCTGGCGGAGCGGGTCTCCGAGGCCACCCAGCAGACCCTGTTTGCCGGCCAGCGCCTGGCGAACCGCCCGGTCATAGGCACTTCCGAAACCTTGCAGGCTGCCAACCAGGCCTCGGTTCGCGCCTTCCATGCACGCTGGTACCGGCCCGAGAACGCCGTGATCATCGTTGTCGGCGATGTCGAGACTGCCGAAATCGAAGCCATGGTGCGCCAGCACTTTGCCGATTGGCCTGCCAGCGGCAAGCCGACCCCGGCACCGGCCTTTGGTGATCCGGTTGCGCCCAAGGGCAGCAATCCGGCGAACCCGGTTGGCGAGACACGCGTCGTGGTCGAGCCCGACCTGCCGCGCGGCCTGACCTATGCGGTGATGCGCCCGTGGCGGCAGGTGCAGGACACGATCGCCTACAACCAGGGGATCATGCTGGACTCGCTTGCCCAGGCGATCATCAATCGCCGTTTGGAAGCGCGCGCGCGGGCTGGCGGCAGCTTCCTCTTTGCCCAGGTCAACCAGGAAAAGGTCAGCCGCTCGGCCGATGCGACCTTCGTTTCGGTCACGCCGCTGGATGAAAACTGGGCCAAGTCGCTCAAGGAAGTGCGCGGCGTGATCGCCGATGCCCTGGCGACTCCGCCGAGCGAGGATGAGATCGAGCGCGAGGTTGCCGAGTTCAACGTTGCCTTCGAAAGTTCGGTCGAGCAGCGCCGCCTGCTGGCCGGAGCCAAGCTGGCCGACGACATGGTGACTGCGCTCGACATCCGCGAGACCATTGCCTCGCCTGAAACCGTGCTGCAGATCTTCAACAGCTCGCGTCCGCTGTTCACGCCGCAGGCCGTGTTCGATCACACCCGCCGCCTGTTCAAGGGTGCGGTGACGCGCGCGGTCTATGTCACGCCCAAGGCTGGCGAGGCGCAGTCCGCTTCGCTCGCTGCCGCGCTGGCCGCCCCGGCCGTGGCCGATCCCAAGGCCCGCCCGGGTGGCAAGCCGATCTCCTTTGCCGAAATGCCGGCCATCGGCACGCCCGGCAAGCTGGTGGGCGAGACCCAGACCGGGATTCTCGGGATCGAGCAGCTCGAATTCGCCAATGGGGTGAAGGTCCTGCTCTGGCCGACCACTGACGAGCCGGGCCGCGTCTCGGTCAAGGTGCGGTTCGGGGCAGGTTTCCGGGCCTTTGGTGCCGGCGATGCCGCCTATATCGCGCTGGGTGACATGGCGCTGGTCGGCTCCGGCCAGGGCCAGCTTGGCCAGGAAGAGCTCGACCGGATCAGCACCGGTCGCAAGATGGGCTACGATTTCGCGATCCAGGACGCCTCGTTCCAGTTCTCTGCCGATACCCGTTCGGCCGATATGGCGGACCAGCTCTACCTGTTCGCGCAGAAGTTCGCCCAGCCGCGCTGGGACAGCGGCCCGGTGCTGCGGGCCAAGGCGGCGGCGCGGCTGCGCTATGAAAGCTTCTCGGCCTCGCCGCAGGGCGTGCTGGAACGCGATCTGGAATTCCTTCAGCGCGGCCGCGATCCGCGCTTCCGCACGCCGACCCCGAAGGAGGTTGAAGCCGCCACGCCTGACGGCTTCCGCCAGGTCTGGCAGCCGATCCTCGAACAGGGCCCGATCGAAGTACAGCTGTTCGGCGATTTCACCCGCGAACAGGCCGTCGCCGCACTGGAGCGCAGTTTCGGCGCACTGGCACCGCGCCAGCCCTATGCTGCTCCGTTGCAGCCCGCGCGGGTTGCTACCCTGCCGCCGTCCAAGCGGCCGGTCGTGCTCGATCACCGCGGCGATCCGACCCAGGCTGCTGCGCTGATCAGCTGGACGACCGGTGGCGGCATGGCCGGCATCTCGGAAAGCCGTCAGCTCGAGATACTCTCCAACCTGTTCCAGAACCGCCTGCTCGATGCGATGCGCGAGAAGCTGGGCGCGGCCTATGCCCCGCAGGTCTTCAACGATTGGCCGCAGGATCTGGAGAACGGCGGCTCGCTGACCGCCATGGCGCAGCTGGCGCCCAAGGCCGTGCCGGTGTTCTTTGCCACGGCTGAGGAAATCGCGGCCGATCTTGTCGCCCGGCCGCCCAGCGCCGACGAGCTGGAGCGCGTGATCGAACCGCTGCGCCAGCAGATCTCGCGCGCCAGCACCAGCAGTGCCTTCTTCATGTACCAGCTTGAAGGGGCGAGCAGCGAACCGGCCAAGTTCGCCGGGCTGCGCACCATGCTGCCGGATTACACCCGCGCCACGCCCGAGGCGATGCAGGCGCTGGCGCGCAAGTATCTGGTGCCGGATCGTTCGTGGCGGGCGCAGATCATGCCGCAGGGCGCCGCTTCGGCGGCTGCCGTGGCCGAAAGCGAAGCCCACGCCGCCGTCGCGGCCACGGCAACCGAAGGGCGCTAGACGACAGATTATTTCCCGATTTGACCGATCGGCTTTTCGTCTTTTGCAATTGCGAACGGACGGCGCTATGGGCCGCGCTCGCAAAGGAGCAGAAAAGTGGCAAGTAACTGGACCCCCGAAACCTGGCAATCGCGCGAAGCCCGGCACCTGCCGGTCTATCCCGACGCGGCTGCGCTGGGCAAGGTACTGGGCACGCTGACCACCTTTCCGCCGCTGGTCTTTGCCGGTGAAGCGCGCGCGCTGAAGGCCGATCTGGCCCAGGTTGCCGCTGGCAAGGGCTTCTTGCTGCAGGGCGGTGACTGCGCCGAAAGCTTTGCCGAATTTCACCCCAACAACATCCGCGACACCTTCCGCGTGCTGCTGCAGATGGCAGTGGTGCTGACCTTCGCCAGCAAGCAGCCGGTGGTGAAGGTCGGTCGTCTGGCCGGCCAGTTCGCCAAGCCGCGGAGTTCGCCGGTCGAAGTGATCGACGGGGTCGAGCTGCCCAGCTACCTGGGCGACAACATCAACGGGATCGAGTTCACGCCCGAGGCCCGCATCCCCGATCCGCAGCGCCTGCTCCAGGCCTATTCGCAGTCGGCCGCGACGCTTAACCTGGTGCGCGCCTTCTCGACCGGCGGTTATGCCAACCTGCGCCAGGTCCACCAGTGGACACTCGATTTCATGGGCCGTTCGCCCTGGGCGGAAAAGTTCGCCGAAGTCAGCACCCGGATCGGCGAGGCGCTGGACTTCATGGAAGCCTGCGGGATCGATCCGCGCACCGTGCCGCAGCTGCAGGGCACCAGCTTCTACACCAGCCACGAGGCGCTGCACCTGCCCTATGAGCAGGCGATGACCCGGCAGGATTCGCTGACCGGCGACTGGTACGATACCTCGGCCCACATGCTGTGGATCGGCGACCGGACCCGCTTCGAAGGCTCGGCCCATGTCGAATACCTGCGCGGTGTTGGCAATCCGATCGGCTTCAAGTGCGGCCCCAGCCTGGCACCCGATGAACTGCTGCGTCAGCTTGATCTGCTGAACCCGGGCCGCGAGCCGGGCCGCATCACCCTGATCAGCCGCTTTGGCGATGACAAGGTCGAAGCCGGCCTCGCCCCGCTGGTCCGCGCAGTGAAGCGCGAAGGCCATCCGGTGGTCTGGTCGTGCGATCCGATGCACGGCAACGTGATCAAGGCCAACAGCGGTTACAAGACCCGGCCGTTCGACCGCATCCTGAACGAGGTGCGCGGATTTTTCGCCGTGCACCGCGCCGAGGGTACTCACGCCGGCGGCATCCATATCGAAATGACCGGGCAGGACGTGACCGAATGCGTCGGCGGGGCCGTGGCAATCAGCTCGGAAACGCTGGCTGACCGCTATCACACGCACTGCGACCCGCGGCTCAATGCGGCTCAGTCGCTCGAACTGGCCTTCCTGCTGGCCGACATGCTCAACGCCGAAGCGGTCGACCGCGGCCAGCGCGCGGCGTGATCACGCGGCAGCTGCTGGGAACGGCCCAAGTCCCCGGCGGCGAGGAGCTCAAGCTCTTCGCGCACGGTCGCGATTTCATGATCGTGATGGGCCACAATGAGCTGATGTCCACCCGCATGCGCGGCTCGGAAGAGGCGCTGGCGACGATGACGCTCGACCGGCTCCAGGGTCGCTCCGCGCCAAACCTGCTGATCGGCGGCTATGGCATGGGCTTTACCCTGCGCGCCGCGCTGGCCCGGCTTGGCCGGCAGGGGCGGGGTACCGTGGCCGAACTGATGCCAGAGATCATCGAGTGGGCGCGCGGGCCGATGGCGGAGGTTGCAGCCGGCTGCCTTGACGATCCGCGCGTGCGGCTGGTGATGGTCGATGTCGGCGATGCGATCCTGCTCGCGCCCGATCCGTTCGATGCGATCCTGCTCGATGTCGACAATGGTCCGGATGGTCTGGTCCGGCCGGAGAACAACCGGCTCTACGGCAAGGCGGGTCTGCACAATGCCCGCAAGGCGCTGGCCCCCGGCGGTGTGCTGGCGATTTGGTCAGCCGAACGCGACGACAAGTTCGTCCGGCGCATGGAAAGCGTCGGCTTCAATGTCGAGGAGGTCGAAGTGCGCGCCCGCTATGACGCCGATGGCAAGGGCAAGGGCCCCCGCCACGTCATCTGGTTTGCAACCTACGCCAGTTAGGGCAGCAGAAGCGTCGAACCTGTGGTCTTGCGGGCTTCGAGATCGCCGTGGGCCTGGGCCGCATCGGTCAGGGCATAGGTCTGGCCGATCGTGACGGTCAGCTTGCCGCTGGCGACCATGTCCCACAGCTTGGCTGCGCCAGACAGGGCATCGGCCGGTTCGCGCCAGTAATCGAACAGCGTCATGCGGGTCACGAACAGTGAGCCATGCGCAGCCAGGACGCCCAGGTTCACACCGGTTACCGGGCCGCTGGCATTGCCAAAGCTGACGATCATGCCGCGCCGACGGACCGACTTCAGCGAAGCCTCCCACGTCGCTGCACCGACGCCGTCATAACTCACCGCGACGCCAACCCCGTCGGTGGCGGCACGGACCTTGTCGGCCAGTTCCGGATCGCTGGTCAGCAGCACCAGCTCGGCGCCGGCCTGCTTGGCCAGGTCGATCTTGTCGACACTGCCAACCGTGCCGATCACGCGCACGCCGCGCGCCTTCAGCCACTGGACCAGCAGCAGCCCGACACCGCCCGCGGCAGCCGGGACCATCGCCCATTCGCCAGCGGAAAGCGGGGCGCAGCGCTCAGCCAAGGCTTCGACCGTCGCGCCCTTGAGCAGGACTGCCGCAGCCGTCCTGGAATCGACGCCATCGGGCACCGGGAACAAGTCTGTCTCTTTCAGGATCCGGGCGCTGGCATAGGCGCCCGGGCCGGTGAAGCTGGCGACGCGCTGGCCGGGGCTGACGCGCGTCACACCTTCGCCCACCGCCTCGACCACGCCGGCCGCTTCCATGCCGAGCCCGCTGGGCATCGGCTGGGGGTAAAGCCCGGTGCGGTGATAGGTATCGATGAAGTTCAACCCGACGGCCTCTTGCCGGACCAGCACTTCGCCGGGGCCGGGCGCAGGCAGCTCTACAGTGCGCCTTGGCAAGGCTCCACTTGTGGACTTCGGTGGGGCCGTCATAGATCCGGAAGGCGCGGACTTCGCGGAAGACCTGTTCGACAATCGTCTTGTCGGTCACGCCGGTGCCGCCCATCACCTGGACGCAGCGGTCGGCGATCCGCATCAAGGCTTCGGACACGGCGACCTTGGCCATCGAGCTTTCGGTCGTGCCCAGGCTGCCGGTGTCGAGCACGCCCGCGCACCAGTCGATCATCAGTTCGGCCTGTTTGATGTCGATCAGGTTCTCGGCCAGCATGAAGCCGACGCCTTCGTGCTCGATCAGCGCCTTGCCAAAGGCCATGCGGCGGCAGGCATAGTCGCTGGCGATCTCATGCGCGCGGATGCAACAGCCAAGCCAGCGCATGCAGTGCGAGAGGCGCGCCGGGGACAGGCGGACCTGGGCATATTTGAACCCATCGCCCGGCTCGCCCAGCATCTGGCTGGCCGGCACACGCAGGTTGTCGATCGTGACCGTGGCATGGCTGCCTGGCATCGAGCTGTCGATCGTGTTGGGTACGTCGTCGATCCGGATCGCGGGATCGGGCAGATCGACCAGGAACATGCAGGCGCCGCCGTCTTCGGCCTTGGCCATGACGATCCCGACGCTCGCCCCGTCCGCCCCGGTGATAAAGGTCTTGCGGCCGTTGATGACCCAGTGGTTGCCGTCCTGGCGGCAGCTTGTGAGCATCATCGACGGGTCGGAACCGGCGCCGTTGTCGTCTGACGGTTCGGTCATGAAGAATGCGCTGCGGGCGCGGCCTTCGACCAGGGGTTTCAGGAAGTGGTCCTTCTGCTCCTCGGTCGCCTTATGGCCGAGCAGATACATGTTGCCCTCATCCGGGGCCATGGTGTTGCAGGCCAGCGGGCCAAGCGGCGAGAGGCCCGACTTGATCAGCACCAGCGCCGTTTCGCGCTGGGTCAGGTGGCTACCATCGGCCAGGATATGCGGGGTGAGCACCCCGGCGGCGCAGGCATGTTCGCGCATCTCGTAAACCAGCTCATCCAGCGGGGCGCCATGATGATCGCGGCGCGGATCGCGCTCGTAAGGGACCACGACATCGCGGACGAAGGCTTCGACACGCTCGGCGATTTCGAGGGCGCGGGATGACGGATTCAGGCTGAGTTCGATTCTGGACATGACGGGCCCTCTAGGTTGACCCGGCGATGGCGCGAACTGGCAATATGCGCAAGGCTTGGCTGGGGCGGAAGGATTGACCTCGCTGCGCTCGGCCGCCTCCGCTCCGCTCCGGCCCGAACCTGAGTCATTGGCTTGCGAAGGTTCGGGAAAGCTTGTGCTTATGGCTGGGGCGGAAGGATTCGAACCTTCGCATGCCGGTACCAAAAACCGGTGCCTTACCGCTTGGCTACGCCCCAGCAAGCCGCGCGGCCTTTAGCACGCCGCGCGGGATAGGGAAGGGGGCTATTTCTCCTCGGCCAGCTTGTCGAAATCGGCGGCCGAGTGGCGCTCGATCAGACCCGAGGCGACATTGACCTTCTGCCCGCGCTTCACCGCCGGGCGGGCCAGGATTTCCTCCACCCACCGCCCGACATGGGTATATTCGTGGAGCGAAAGAAAAGTGGCGGAGTCGTTGTAAGCAAAGCCGCGATAGAGCAGGCCGAACCAGGCATAGACCGCCATGTCGGCAATCGTGTACTCGTCCCCGGCCAGGAACCGGGCCTCTGCCAGGCGCTTGTCGGCGACGTCAAACAGCCGCTTGGTTTCCATCGAATAGCGATCGATCGCATATTCGATCTTTACGGGCGCATAGGCATAGAAGTGGCCAAAGCCGCCGCCGATGAAGGGCGCGCTGCCCATTTGCCACATCAGCCAGGACAGGCATTCGGCGCGGCCCTTGGCGTCGGTCGGGATGAAGGCGCCGAACTTCTCGGCCAGGTGCAGCATCATCGCGCCGCTTTCGAACAGGCGGATCGGCTCCGGCCCGGACCGGTCGACCAGGGCGGGGATCTTCGAGTTCGGATTGATCGCCACAAAGCCGGAACCGAACTGATCGCCTTCGCCAATGTTGATCAGCCAGGCATCGTACTCGGCGCCGCTGTGGCCGGCTTCGAGCAGCTCTTCGAACAGGATCGTGACCTTCTGGCCATGTTGATCTTGGCAAACCTGCCGCCGCTTTCCTTGTCCCAGGTCCAGACCTTGGGCGGGGTATATTCGGCATCGGCCATCGCGGGGCACCTTTCGTTTCAATCTGCTACCGGAAGGTGGCGGCGGAGCCCCACAAGCGCAAGTGGGCGCGGCCAATCTTCGCGCTGCTTTTACTTTCCGTTAAGCAAGATCACCTAAACCTTGCGACATGGCTTCGCTCGCTTTCAACTTCTTCCGCTCGTCGCGCCCCGCTCCGGTGGAGCCGCCGGAGCTGGTTGCTGCCGATGCTTCGGCGCTGCGCGACATGTCGCTGGAGATTCCGCGCAAGTGGCGGATGCTGGACGGCCTGACCGCCGAGCTGGGCCAGATTGCCGGCGTTCCGACCATCGTGAAACGGCCCGAACAGCAGTTCTTCCCGATCGCGGCCGAGCTGGCGGGCGGCGAACTGCGCGATGCTATCGCTGCCGAGCTGACTGACCTGATCGACCTGCTTGAGCCGGCAGTGGAGATTTTCAGCCAGGCGCCCAGCCTCAGCCAGAGTGACCTCAACTTGGTGCACAACCTGCTCGAACAGGTTACCGCCGTACGCATGCGGATGCTGGCTGCCGTTCCCGCTGCCGAAGCCTGAGCTTCACATAGCCCGTTTACATTGCAGTGCAGCACGGCTAGGGGCGCATCCATGCTGATGGCCACTACCAAGCCGATTACCATCAAACCGACTCGCGGCAGCGGGGCGGTTCGTGGTGCGCGCTGGACAACGGCGTAACCCAAACGAACCAAGCCCCGCGCGAGATGCGGGGCCCTTCATCAGCAAGCGCCAGGTCCCCGCAGCTCCCGCAAGAACTGGAGATGTGAAAATGGTGCAGAGATTTTCCGAGGGTCAGCAACTCAACGTCGGCGTGGTCGGCGCGACCGGGCTGGTCGGCTCGATGATGCGCGAATTGCTGGCTGAGCGGAACTTCCCGGTCGGCACGCTGCGGCTGTTCGCCTCGGCCCGCTCGGCCGGCAAGCAGGTTGATTTCAATGGCCAGCCGGTGACGGTCGAGGACGCCGAAACCGCTGACTACGCGGGGCTCGATGTCGTCTTCTTCTCCGCCGGCGGTTCGACCTCGAAGGCGCTTGCGCCCAAGGTGGCTGCAGCAGGTGCGATCGTGATCGACAACAGCTCGGCCTGGCGTTCGGACCCCGACGTGCCGCTGGTGGTCGCCGAAGTGAACCCCGATGCCCTCGCCAACATGCCCAAGGGCATCGTTGCCAACCCCAATTGCACCACCATGGCCGTCATGCCGGTGCTGAAGCCGCTGCACGACGAAGCGGGCCTGAAGCGGCTCGTCGCCTCGACCTATCAGGCGGTGTCGGGCGCGGGCGTGGCCGGGATCGAAATCCTTGCCAAGCAGCTCGCCCATGTCGGTGATCGCGCGGCGGAACTCGCCCGCGATGGCCAGGCTGACTTCCTGCCCGAGGCCGAAAAGTGGGCCGCGCCGATCGCGCACAACATCGCGCCACTCAACTACGTGCTGGGCGAAGACGACTATACCGAAGAAGAGCTCAAGCTGCGCGACGAGAGCCGCAAGATCCTCGACATTCCGGGGCTGCCGGTTTCGGGCACCTGCGTGCGCGTGCCGGTCTTCACCGGCCACGGCATCTCGGTCAATGCCGAGTTCGAACGCCCGATCTCGGCCGCCCGCGCGCTGGAGCTGCTTGAGACAGCACCGGGCGTGGTGGTGACCGCCGCCCCGGATTCGCTGGCCGCCACCGGCATCGATCCGGTGCTGGTCGGCCGTGTCCGCCCCGATCGCTCGGTCGAACACGGCCTCGCGTGGTTCGTGGTGGGCGACAACCTGCGCAAGGGTGCCGCGCTTAACGCCGTGCAGATCGCCGAAGTGCTCTGCGGGCGTCCGGTTAAGTGATCTTGGCGGTTACGTGACCCTGGCGGTTACTTGACCTTGAAGGTCAGTTTGCCCGCCATCTTGTGACCATCGGCGCCAGTCGACTGCCACCGCGCCTCATAGGTGCCGGTGCGCAGCGGCTGGCGCAGGTTGAGCGTCAGCGTCTTGTTGCTGTTCGACCAGGCGGGGACGAAGTTCTTGATCGGCATGATCCCGTGGTTGGCGTGGCCGGGCATGGCGGTCATCACCAGTTCGACGCCGGTCTTGGCGGGAAGCAGCGTATCCGAGAAGTTCAGCACCACGGTCTTGGGTGCAGCGGCCGTGCTACCCTCGGCGGGACTGGCGCTGGCGATCTTCACATGGGCCAGGGCCGGTGCGGACAGGGTCAGCGCGGCGGCGGCAAGCAGGGTGGGGAGGCGAAACGACATTTGGATACTCCTCATCAAAACCAGAACCGGACGCCGATGACCACGCTGGTCACGCTCGGGTCATCGCCCGCTAGGCGGGTATAACGGGCGCTGTCGCCCAGTTTCCAGCCCTGCTCAATCCCGATGTAGGGCGCGAATTCGGGCACGATCTCATAACGCAGCCGCAGGCCGGCCTCGATCTTGTCGATCCCGGCGCCGACCTTGCGGGCCGGATTGTCCTGCGCGGCCAGACTGACTTCGACTCGCGGCTGCAGGATCAGCTTCTGCGTGATCCGCTGGTCCACTTCCGCCTCGGTGCCTGAACCTCGGCGTCCTCAACGCCTTCGCCCAGTGCGGCTTCGCCCTCGCTTTTCAGCCAGAGCTTGCTGGTGGGGTTACCGTAATAGCCCTGAACATCCCACAACAGGCCATCGTGGCCCTGCCGCGCCTGATATTCGAACCGGTCGGCCTGAAGCCAGGTGGTAACGGTGCTGCCATGCTCCCGCTTCAAGGCGGCACGCGATGGTGCCATGGCCTCGGCCCCCCAGATCGCATCGGCGGCGCGCGGCGGACCGGAGCCTGCCTCTGCGGGCGGAGGCAGTTCCATGGTCGGGCCGGGCGAGGGATCGACCGGCTCGGGCTGTGGTTCCCCAACAGGCTGCGGCATCTGGTGGCCTGCGTGCGGATCGTGCCCCTCGTGGCTCTGCGCCAGGGCAGGCGTAGCCAGCGGCAGCGCGGCCAGCACGGTCAGGATCGCCAGGCGGCTCACTTCGTGCCCTCCGGACCCATCACGGTGACGATCTGCATCATCCCGCCGTGCATGTGATAGAGCAGGTGGCAGTGGAAGGCCCAGTCGCCGGGCTCGTTGGCAGTCAGGTCAAACTGCGCGCTCGCGCCCGGCTGGACGGTGACCACGTTCTTGCGCGGCTGATTTGCCGGCGACTGGCCGTTGACTAGCTCGAAGAACATCCCGTGCAGGTGGATCGGGTGGGCCATCATGGTGTTGTTGACCAGCTTGACCCGGACCCGTTCGTTCCAGGCAAAGCGGATCGGCACGTCGCTGACGGCGTTGAACATCCGCCCGTCGAACGACCACATGTAGCGTTCCATGTTGCCGGTCAGGTGGAGCTCCAACAGCCGGCTCGGTTCGCGGGTATCGGCGTTCGGGGTAAGCGCCGAAAGGTCGCGGTAGGTCAGCACGCGGTGTCCCACATCGGCCAGGCCGATACCCGGATCGCCCAGCTTGTCGACCGGTGCCATCGAGACCATGTCGATCCCGGGGCCCACCTTCACATCGGGCGGCAGCAGGCTGATGTCGCGCATCGGCATGCCGTCCATGCTGGTGCTGGACTTGCCCGCGCCGCCGTGATCGTGGCCGCCATCTCCGTGGTTCATGCCCATGTCGGCCATGGTCAGCAGCGGGGGCTGGCGCAGCGGCGGCACCGGCGCGCGCAAGCCGGGCGTAGTGGTGAGCGTGGCGAGCGCCATGCCGGAACGGTCCATCGATTCGCACACGATCGAAAAGGCATTGCCATCCGGCTCGACCAGCAGGTCATAGGTCTCGGCCACGGCGATCTGCAGTTCCTCGACTGTCACCGGCTTCACCGCCTGGCCATCAGCCGCCACGACCGTCAGCTTGAGGCCAGGAATGCGGACATTGAAGAAAGTCATGGCCGATCCATTGATCAGCCGCAGCCGCACCCGCTCGCCCCGGCGGAACAGGAATTCAGGCCCAGTCTGCGCCGGCAGACCATTGGCGAGGTAGGTATAAGTCGGCGCGCTGACATCGGCGATGTCGGTTGCCGGCATTCGCATCTGCGCCCACATCCGCCGCTCCGCCCCGGTCATCGGGTAGTCGTTAGTCCAGGTGGTCTTCTGGCGGTTGAAATAGCCTTCGCCGGTACGCAGCCGGTCAAAGATCTTGTGCGGGTGCATCGCGGTGAACTCGCTCAGCAGCAGCACGAATTCGCGGTCGGACTGGATCGGATCAGGCTCGGCCGGATCGATGATCAGCGGACCATAGTGGCCCGACTGTTCCTGCAAGCCCGAATGGCTGTGGTACCAATAGGTGCCCGACTGGCGCAGCGGGAACTTGTAAGTGAAGGTCTCGCCCGGCTTGATGCCCGGAAAGCTGACACCGGGCACGCCATCGAACTGGAACGGCAGCAGCAGCCCGTGCCAGTGGATCGAGGTGTCCTCGTGCAGGCGGTTGGTCACCCGTAAAGTGACCTCGTCACCTTCCTTCAGTCGCAGCAGCGGCCCTGGCACCGTGCCGTTGACCGCCACGCCGAGCCCGCGCCGTCCGGCGACTTCGCGCAGGCCATCGGCGACGGTCAGGTCGATTTCCTTGCCGGTCAGCACGCCGAAGCCGGACGGGATCAGCGGCCCCTTCGGCATGCGGTGGCTGCCGCCGTGGCCGCCATGGCTCATGCCATGCCCCTGGGCCCAGGCGGGCAGGGGGGCGAGGGCAAGCCCGGCTCCGGTAGCAGTCAGGAAACGACGGCGGGAAAGCGACACGATACGGCTCCGGTTGACGATCGGCCCACGCTATCTATATACCCCCCAGGGGTATTGCAAGGGTGGGTTATGGGAAAACAGACGGAAGCCATCGTCAACCGGCTGAAACGCATCGAGGGCCAGGTTCGCGGCGTCGCGCAGATGGTCGCGGATGAGCGCTATTGCATCGATGTCCTGCACCAGGTCCAGGCCATCAAGTCGGCCCTGGCCCGGGCCGAGAGCGAGATCCTGAAGGACCACGCCGCCTGCTGCGTGTCCGAAGCCATCGCCTCTGGCGATGCCGAGGCCCAGCGCGCCAAGTTTGGCGAGTTGATCGACCTGATCGAGAAAGTGAAGCGTTAGGCCTTGAGATGTGCCCATGGCCCGGTGATCGCCAGGGTCTTGGCCGGGCTGTAGAGCTTGACGAACAGCACCCGGCCATCGGGTGAGAAGCAGGCGCCGGCCGGTTCGGTCTGGATGGCGACGCGGGCCAGCGGATAGGGCTCGCCGCGCCGGGTCAGTCCGCGCAGGTGGTTGTCACTGACCGCGCTGTACTGGTCTTCGCAAACCACCAACTGGCCGTCGGGCGCCACGGTCAGGTTGTCGCCATAATTGAACTGGGCAGGATCGGCCGACTCGAAGAACAGCTCCAGGCGATCACCCCCGCGTCCCAGCTTGAGCCTGAAGACCTGCCCCAGCTTGGCTGCGCCCCCCGATGTGCAGGCGAAGAACAGCTCGCCCGCACCCATGTGGATCCCTTCGCCGCGGGCAAAGAGCGCCGCGCCGAGAGCCGCCCCGCGCTGGCGCAGATCGTCGTTGGGGCTTTCGGGATTGTCGAGATCGATCCAGCGGACGCGTGCCGTCTGCCCGGCGGACCAGCTGGCCGCTGCCCAGTTGCGGGTATCGGCGGCGCCGCGCGGATCGTGCAGCGCCAGCGCCTGCAATTGCCCGCCGGCAGCCAGCTTGCCGCGCACTTGCGGCACGAAGCGATAGAGCAGGCTGTCGTCGCGGTCCTCGGTCAGATAGATGGTGCCGGTACGTGGATCGACGCAGGCGGCCTCGTGATTGAAGCGGCCTAGCGCCTTGAGTGGGACGGGGGGCACCGGGCCAGTCGCGCTGGCGGGAACTTCGAACACCCAGCCATGATCCTGGCCAACGCGCGGTCCGGCGCGGGTGACATCTTCCTCGCAGGTCAGCCAGCTGCCCCACGGGGTGATCCCGCCGGCGCAATTGCGGATCGTACCGGAGAGCGAGCGGAACTGCCGCTCAACCTTCAGGCTCGCCTGGTCAAGGATCAGCGTCGTGGTGCCGCCCGGCAGGATTGCGCCGCTGCTGTCGCGATCATAGGCTAGCCCGCTGGCACCGCCGCTGTCCTTGCCGGGGCGCAATTCGTGATTGCGGATCAGCGCCAGCTTGCCGCCGGGCAGAGCGATGCAGCCCATGCCGTCGGCTGCGTCGGGCACGCGGCCGCCATCGTCCATGATCTCGCCCAGCGCGGAAAGCACACGATAGGAAAAGCCGGCCGGCAGATCGAGCAGGCCGGCCCGATCAGTCAGCAAGGGGCCGTACCCGGCCGCCTGGCGGACTGTTCGGGCGTGGCAACCGGAAGCCGTCAGCGCGGCAAAGGCGGCGGCGGTGCTGCCGATGAAATGGCGGCGATTGAATGAAAGCGACATCGGGCCAAGGTGGCCCAGAATGCCAGGCCTGAAAAGGGCCTAGAGCTTCATTACCCAGCCATGCGGATCCGGCGCTTCGCCGCGCTGGATCGAGACCAGCCGGCTGCGTAGCTTTTGCGTCAGCTGCCCGGGGCCACCACTGCCGATCGTGAACTCGCGATCCCGCCCAGCAACCTTGCCGACCGAGGTGACCACCGCAGCAGTTCCGCAAGCGAAGGCCTCAAGCAGCGCGCCCGAGGCGGCATCGGCCTGCCACTGGTCAAGGCTATAGGGTTCTTCCGCGACCTTCAGGCCTTCCTCGGCCGCCAGCTGCAGCAGGCTGTCACGCGTCACACCGGGGAGGATCGTACCGGTCAGCGGCGGGGTGACGATCCGGCCGTCGGCCATCACGAAGAACAGGTTCATCCCGCCCAGTTCCTCGATCCACTTGTGCTCGGCGGCATCAAGGAACAGCACCTGGTCATGGCCCTTGGCAAAGGCTTCGGCGGTCGGAACGAGGCTGGCGGCGTAATTGCCGCCGCACTTGGCCGCGCCGGTCCCGCCGGGGGCGGCACGGGTATAGTCCGATACCCAGATCGACACGGCCGGGGCGCCCGACTTGAAGTAATTGCCGGCCGGGCTGGCGATGACGATGAACTTGTATTCCTTGGCCGGGCGCACGCCCAGGAAGGCCTCGGTCGCGATCATGAAGGGGCGCAGGTAGAGCGAGCCGCCCTCGACCGAGGGGAACCAGTCGGCATCGACCGCCACCAGCTGGAGGCGATAGGCCTTCAGCCCTTCGAAGATCTCTTGGGCATAGTGCAGCACCGAAGCGGCCGGATCGAGCGCGATCGGCTGGCGCGGGCCCAGAGTGGCCGAATGCCAGCCCTGGCCCTCGGTCCAGTCGATCGTCACCATGTGATCGGAAAAGATCTTGCCGAAGCCCGGATCGGCTACCAGCCCGGCGCGTACCGCATCCGCCGTCGGGGCGGGGTGGGGCACATGGGCGAATGTGGTAGCGGCGAGCATCGGGTCGAAGTCCTTCTGACTGTGAAGCAGCGCCTCTGAATGAAAGTTACCTCAAAGACAAGAAAAAGGTAATTATCGTGCGAGGGCGGTTGCTACCTGCCGGTCTAGGCAGAATTGGCCGTTGCGCCAAGAGTAATGACCACAAATGAGAAGGGCGGCGCCGGTATCCCGACAACCGCCCTTCGCATGGTCAGCGGCCGGAAGCGCCGCTCACGAAGCCTCTATCGCTTACATCGACCTCAGCGATAATGCTCCGTTTTGCGGGTTACCGACCTCCCTGCTGAACCATGAGACATCGGTCACCTCCTTTCGCGCTGTTGAGCCAAGGACCAAACCCCGCGGGGTTGGTCGGGGCCATCGGCGAAGCCCGATGGGCCTTGGAGAGAATGTGAATCATTCAGGCTCACACAACAAGACTTGTATTGATTTTTTTCGGTGTCAGAATCCGGGGCTTCCGGCCTGATCCGTGCCGGTTTTCCACAGTCTGAAAATCAGCGGCAATCCTCGATGACCCGGCTCAGCTCGGGTGAGCTGGGAAGGTACAGCGTTTCGTGCCCTTCGCTCTCCAGCGCAAAGCGCCCGCGCGAAAAGGCCATGGCATCAAGCAGCGGATCGCGCGGTGACAAGGGGACGACCAGCCAGCCGCCCGTGCTGAGGGCCGGATCGTTCGATAGCGGCCGGACCTGGCTGGTGGTGAGGAGGCGCAGTGCGCTGGCCGAAGCTGCGCGGAGCGGATCGGTCGCCCGGGCGATCTCGACCCGATTGTTCGTCCGGTCGCAGGTCAGCATCATCACCGGATTGGTCCGGCTTGCGCCGAACGCCACGATCGAGCGCGAATCCAGGCGCGACCAGGTCCAGACACCGCCTGTCTGCGGCGCATCGCGCCAGTCAGCCGGTGCAGGGGGCAGGGGCACGGCGGTTGCCACTGGCCGCGGCTGGCTGACTACGGGGGGCTGTGGCTGCGGCGCAGGTGCGGGCCTCTGCGGCGCGGCGCAGGAGGCCAGCAGTGCAGCCAGGACAAGGAGGGGGGCAATTGCCTTCACGCCCCTTCTATGGAAGGAGCGGCGGCGATGGGCAAGGCGGCGAAACAACGGGTGGACCAGCTGCTGGTCGAACGCGGCCTGGCCGAAAGCCGTTCCCGCGCCCAGGCGCTGGTGCTTGCAGGCGTGGTTTTCTCGGGCGAAACCAAGCTGGCCAAGCCGGGGCACACGCTGCCCGCCGATGCCCCTTTGGAAGTGCGCGGCCGCGACCACCCGTGGGTTTCGCGCGGCGGGATCAAGCTGGCCCATGCGATCGAGCACTTCGGGCTTGATCCGGCGGGCGCCACGGCCATGGATATCGGCAGCTCGACCG
>JAJTFU010000060.1 GCA_021299075.1 Novosphingobium sp.
TGCCGACCTTGACCCCTTCGGTCCCTTCCGGAACCAGGATCTGGCCGACCACACCTTCATCGACGGCTTCGAATTCCATCGTCGCCTTGTCGGTTTCGATCTCGGCCAGGATGTCGCCCGACTTGACCGTATCGCCTTCCTTGACCAGCCACTTGGCCAGGGTCCCCTCTTCCATGGTCGGGGACAGCGCGGGCATCTTGAGTTCGATCGCCATCAGTAGCTCTCCACCAGCACGTCGGTGTAGAGTTCGGTCATTTCTGGCTCCGGCGAATTTTCTGCAAAATCAGCAGATTCGGCAACGATGCTGCGAATCCGCTTGTCGATATCCTTGATCCGGTCCTCGGCAATGCCGCGCGCCAGCAGTTCAGCGTTTGCGGCTTCAATCGGATCATGCTTGTCGCGCATCTCCTGCACTTCCTCGCGGCTGCGATACTTGGCCGGGTCGGACATCGAGTGGCCGCGATAGCGATAGGTGTTGAGCTCCATCAGCACCGGGCCATTGCCGCCGCGGACATAGTCGAGCGCGATCTCGGCGGCGGCGCGCACTTCCAGCACGTCCATGCCGTTTACATCCATGCCGGGGATGCGGAACGCCGTGCCGCGGCGGTAGAACTCGGTCTCGGCCGAGCCGCGCTTGACCGCAGTGCCCATGGCATATCCGTTGTTCTCTACCACGAAGACGATCGGCAGCTTCCACAGCGCCGCCATGTTGAAGGCTTCGTAGACCTGGCCCTGGTTGGCCGCGCCATCGCCGAAATAGGCCATGCAGACACCGCCATCGCCGCGATACTTGTGGGCGAATGCCAGCCCCGTGCCGAGCGGCACCTGCGCGCCGACAATGCCGTGGCCGCCGTAGAACTTATGATCGACGCTGAACATGTGCATCGACCCGCCCTTGCCCTTGGAAATGCCGGCGGCGCGCCCGGTCAGCTCGGCCATGATCACCTTGGGATCGATCCCATAGGCCAGCATGTGGCCATGGTCGCGGTAGCCGGTGATCACGCTGTCCTTTTCACCGTCGAGCGCCGACTGCAGGCCCACCGCAACGGCTTCCTGGCCAATATAGAGGTGGCAGAACCCGCCGATCAGGCCGAGGCCATAAAGCTGGCCCGCACGCTCTTCAAAGCGGCGGATCAGCACCATCTGTTCGTAGAAGGTCAGCAGCTCGTCATCGCTGGCAGCATAGCGCTTGTTGGCGGCATGCGCCGCTTGCAGGCTGCGCAGCGCAAAGCCTTCATCGGCAGCGTCAGCAGCCTTGGCGGCAGTCGGTTTCTTGGCCAATTGTGGTCCCCTGGGGTGGAATCCTCTTCACCCGCCTATAGGGCGCGAGCGCCGTAAGGGAAACCGGTGCATTCGTATTTTTGAGAGGGCTTTCGCCCTGACCGGTCAGTTGAGCAGAATGACCATCTCGTCAGGATGGACGACGTTCAGATCCTTGCGCAGCAATTCGCCGGCCATATCGGGATCGACATTGTTGGGATTGAGCAGCCCCACGCGATTCTTGAGCACGTCACGCTCTGCCTTCAGCTTGTCGAGCTGCACCTGCTGCTCGGCCAGGGTGCGGTTGTATTCGCTCCAGGCCAGGATGCCGCTGGGGCCAGCCAGTGCGATGCCGAGCAGGAACAGCAGGCCAAACAGCGGTGAGGCCTGCCGCACATTCTGGTTGATGATATTTGGCTCGTTCCGCCCGCCCATAGTTAACTTAGAATCACATTCGATTCAGCGATTCAAGCGGAAAATATGAGGAATCCTCCCAATTCTGTCCACCGCAGAAAAAGTGAATCAATTTCAGTCACTTGGCGCCCGTACGAATTTACCCAACCGGCCGTTTTGCGCCTTTCGGCAATTGGTTCCCGGCCGGTCGCAAAAAGCTTTCGCCTGACCGCCCGGGCACCCTCCCAAATTCGCACCTAGCCCGGGACAAAGATCAACTAAGATCATGTACCTAAGCCATTTTATGGCTAGCCATGCGCGAATTGGTACGAAACTGCCCGACCCTTTGCCGCGTCATACGCACTGCTAAGCGAGCGACGCCAATTCAAGGCGCGATAACTGCGGGGGCGCAGGAGCACGCATTAATGATGTCCCGAGAGAGCAGGCCATGGCGGTAAGCATGACCTGGCCGCAATTTCTGCGGCGCGAATGTACGGTCGCTCAATTCACGTTGAAACTGACAGACTACGAAGCGGAAGCGCTGCTGTTCCTGATGCTGCGCTGCCCCTGCCCGGTCAGCAAGGAAGACCTGATCGAATGGCTCTGGCCCGACCCGGCGCTCGAGCCCGAGTTTACCGAGAACATGGTCTACCAGGTCATGCGGCGCTTGCGGGCCAAGGTGGGAGAATTCCACATCGCCTCGCGCGTGAACTTTGGCTATCGCCTGATGCAGGAACCCGATCCCGCCCGCGGTCGCCAACGCGGCAAGCGCGGCCCGGCTCATGAACTGCAAATGGCGGCGTGAAGTGGTGCGCCCGACGGGATTGTCCTGCGCTTCGCTCCGGACGTCTCCGCTTCGCTCCGACTCCGAACAGTCCGCAACCCGAAGCGCCAAACCATCTTTCATCGCCGCCTTCGGCGACAATGCAAGATGGTGCGCCCGACGGGATTCGAACCCATGGCCCCCAGATTAGGAATCTGATGCTCTATCCTGCTGAGCTACGGGCGCCCGCGCCTCCCTTAGGGCGGAGCGCGCAGGCTGGCAATCAGTTCGCCTGATCGGGCGGGACAACCGGGAGCGGCAGCGGCATGACGGCGATGCCTTCCTCAAGCAGTTCCTTTGCCTCTTCAAGCGTCGCCTGGCCGTGGATCGTCTCGGCCTCACGCTCGCCATAGTGGATCGCGCGGGTTTCCTCGGCAAAGTCCGCGCCCACCCAGCGCGACTTCTTGAGCGCTTCGGCCTGCAGCTTGGCCAGCGCCTGGATCGCGGCGACCGCCTCGGGCGGCAGACCAGCCGCGACCGGGGCCGCTTGTGCCGGGGCCGGGAGTTGATTGCCCTTCTTCGGCACAGCCGGCGCCATGGGCGCCTTGGTCACGGCGATGGATCCACAGTGCGGACAATCGACCAGCCCGCGCTGCTGCTGCTCGGCAAAGGCATCGGACGAGGCGAACCAGCCTTCGAAACGGTGCCCGGTCGGCTGGCAGATCAAGTCAAACACGATCATGGCGCGACCTATGTGTGTATCGGCCGGCGATTGGCAAGACTGGGCAGTTGGGCGCGAACCTCGGCAATGCGGGCCGGATCGAGCTCGGCAAAGCCCAGCCCCGGCTCGTCGCCGCCCAGATCGAGCAGCACCTCGCCCCAGGGGTCGATCACCAGGCTGTGGCCATAGGTCTCGCGCCCGTCCTCGTGCTTGCCCACTTGCGCTGCCGCGATGACATAGGCGCTGGCCTCGATCGCGCGGGCGCGTTGCAGCACGTGCCAGTGGGCAGCGCCGGTCGGCTTGGTAAAGGCAGCCGGAATGGCAATCGCATCGCAGCGCGCCTGGCCCAGCGCCTCGAACAGCGCTGGAAAGCGCAGGTCATAACAGACCGTCAGGCCCAGCCGGCCAAGCGGGGTATTTTCGACTGTGACGACCAGCTCACCCGGCGCATAGGCATTGGATTCGCGCCAGCTTTCGCCAGTTGTCAGGTCAACGTCGAACATGTGGATCTTGTCATAGCGCGCGGCGATCGCCCCGTTGGGATCGATCACCAGGCTTCGATTGGCCCACCGCCCATCTTCGCGGGCAACTGCCAGGCTGCCCAGCGCTACCCAGATCCCCGCCCCGGCCGCTGCTTCGCGCACGGCGGCGAGAACCGGGTTATCGGCCTCGGGAACGATATGCAGGCCGCCGCGCGTCCGGTCGCGATCAAGCAGGCCCGACATTTCGGGCGTGAACAGCATGCCCGCCCCGCCGCTGGCCGCCGCGCCGATCGCGCTGACCAGCATGCGCGCATTGGCCACCGGGTCGATCCCGGTGGTCATCTGCAAGACAGCGATGCGGTTCATGCCGGCGGCTTAAAGGCCCAGCAGCGGGTCAAGCTTGCCCGCCTGATCCAGTGCCATGATCTCATCGCACCCGCCCAGCGCCTGGTCATCCACCAGGATCTGCGGAACGGTGCTGGCACCCGGCACGCGGCGGAGCATTTCATCGCGGTCCTTACCGCCGAACGTAATGTCGAACTCGGTATAGTTCACACCCTTGCTGTCCAGCAGCGCCTTGGCGCGAACGCAGAAGGGGCAGCCCCACTTGGTGTAGATCTCAACTTTCGGGGCAGACATGACGGCTCCTCTTGAAACGCGATGCGGCTAGCATACATCGGTGGCGGTGTCATGGTCCGCAAGGGGATGATGCCAGCCGGCAGGGCGCCATGATGGGCCCTGCACATACCAGAATTGCTCATTGGAGGATTTTGCGATGAACCGTTTTGACTTTACCCCCTATCGCCGCACCATGGTTGGTTTTGACCGGCTGTTCGATCTGCTGGAAAACCACAACCGGCTGAACAGCGGCGACAACTATCCCCCCTTCAACATCGAGCGCCGCGGCGAGGAAAGCTATCGCATCACCCTGGCCGTCGCCGGGTTCAAGCCCGCCGATATCGAGATCACCGCCCAGCAGAACCTGCTGGTGATCCAGGGCCGCAAGGGTGACGAACCGCAAGCCGGGCAGTTCCTGCACGTCGGCATCGCCCAGCGCGGGTTCGAGCGCCGCTTTGAACTGGCCGACTATGTCCGGGTCGAATCTGCCAATCTCGAAGATGGGCTGCTGATCATCGACCTGGTCCGCGAAGTGCCCGAGGCGATGAAGCCGAAGAAGATCCCGGTGGGCACGCAAAAGGCGCTCAGCGTGGTTAGCGATGCGTCTGACGAAAGCAGCGCAGCCGCCTGAACTTTAACGCTTTAATGAATTGGGGGTGAGGCCTGGCGGCCTCACCCCCGCGACGCTTGCGCGCCGCCCTGTCGCGTCTCGATCGTCCGGGTCGCAATAGACGATCGGACCTTCGACAAGCCCTGAAATTTTGCTGCGCATCCCACTGATCGGGCTAGGGTAAACGCCGGTGCCAATGCAAGTGTAATCTTACGATTTGGCGACGATCGGTTAACCAGACTTGTTCAGACAAGCCGCGCCTGCTGCACCGCCGCAGCAATGAAGCCGGCAAACAGCGGATGCGGATCGAACGGCCGGCTCTTCAGTTCCGGGTGGAACTGGACACCGATGAACCAGGGATGGTCAGGCCGCTCGACGATTTCCGGCAGCAGGCCATCGGGCGACATGCCCGAGAAAACCAGCCCGCCCTGCTCCAGCGCCTCGCGATAGGCCGAGTTGACCTCGTAGCGGTGGCGGTGGCGTTCGGAGATGGTGGTCGCGCCGCCATAGACCGAGGCGACATGGCTGTTGGCGCCCAGCTTCGCCTCATAGGCGCCCAGCCGCATCGTGCCGCCAAGGTCGGTATCGGCCCCGCGCTTCTGCAAGCCCTCGGCGCTCATCCATTCGGTGATGATGCCGACGACCGGCTCCTTGGTTTCACCAAATTCGGTCGAGCCGGCTCCGGCGATCCCGGCGGTATTCCGGGCACCTTCGATGCAAGCCATCTGCATGCCCAGGCAGATCCCGAAGAACGGCACCTTGCGTTCGCGCGCGAAGCGGACCGAGGCGATCTTGCCTTCCGAACCGCGAACCCCGAACCCGCCCGGCACCAGGATGCCGTGCATCGGCTCAAGCCGGGTAACGATTTCCTCGTCGCCAGCCTCGAACAGCTCGGCATCGATCCACTTGATGTTGACCTTGACCCGGTTGGCCATGCCGCCGTGCACCAGTGCCTCGTTGAGGCTCTTGTAGGCATCGGGCAGGCCGACATACTTGCCGACCACGCCGATCGTCACTTCGCCTTCCGGGTGCTGATAGCGGTCGACAATGTCCACCCAGCGCGACAGGTCCGGCGCCGGGCTGGTCAGGCCAAAGTGGTGCAGCACTTCTGCGTCCAGCCCTTCGGCGTGGTACTGCAGCGGCACGGCGTAGATGCTGCGCGCATCGAGCGCCTGGATCACCGCTTCCTTGCGGACGTTGCAGAACAGCGCAATCTTGGCGCGCTCGTTCTCGGGCAACGGGTGTTCGCAGCGGCACAGCAGGATATCGGGCTGGACGCCCAGGCTGGTCAACTCGCGCACCGAGTGCTGGGTCGGCTTGGTCTTGAGCTCACCCGCCGCCGCGACATAGGGCACCAGCGTGACGTGGACCGAGCAGAACTTGTCACGCCCCAGTTCGTTGCGCAGTTGGCGGATTGCCTCGATGAACGGCAGGCCCTCGATATCGCCGACAGTTCCGCCGATCTCGCAGAGCACGAAATCGAGGTCTTCGGTGTCCGCCAGGGCGAACCGCTTGATCTCGTCCGTAACGTGCGGAACCACCTGGACCGTCGCGCCCAGGTAATCGCCACGGCGTTCCTTGGTGATGATGTCACGGTAGATCCGACCCGAAGTGATATTGTCCGCCTGGCGCGCCGAGACGCCGGTAAAGCGCTCGTAGTGCCCGAGATCGAGGTCGGTTTCGGCCCCGTCATCAGTCACATAGACTTCACCGTGCTGATAGGGACTCATCGTCCCCGGATCGACGTTCAGATAGGGATCGAACTTGCGGATGCGGACCTTGAATCCGCGGGCCTGCAGCAGTGCTGCGAGGCTTGCCGCCATGAGACCTTTGCCAAGCGAGGAGACCACGCCGCCGGTAATGAAAATGAACCGCGCCATGGGAGCCGGGCCTTAAGCAATAAAGGGGGGCGCGGGCAAGCGCTGCTTGCCGCAATCCACAATTTCGGGAAAACGGCCCGCCGCAAAGCGGGCCCAGTGCTGACTGCTTACTGCTTGGCCGGAGCAACCTCTGGCGCGGCAGCCGGAGCAGCGGCCGGCGCGGAGGCCGGGACAGCCGGAACGGCCAGCGGATCGGCGCTGACCGGCGGGCCCGCCGGAGCGACAGTGCGATCAAGCGAGGTATCAAGCCCGCCGCCCGAAGCAGTGCTCGCCGCGATCGCCGCGAGAGCAATGCTGAGCACCACGAACAGCGTGGCGAGGACCGCAGTCGAGCGGGTCAGGAAATCTGCCGCACCGCGGGCTGACATCAGTCCGGCGGGATTGCCGCCAACGCCCAGACCGCCGCCTTCCGACTTCTGCATCAGGATCACGGCGACCAGCAGCGCGGCCACAATGGCCTGCACAACGGTGAGGAAGATGAATAGCGACATCAGGCGGCTTTCCGCTGGAGAGAACAATTGCCCGCGCATCTAGGCGCGCAAGGCTCTGGTTGCAAGCTTGGCGCTATTCGTCGCGCTATTCGTCTCCGGGCCCGCCGGCTGCCAGGACGATCGCCAGGAAGCTGTCAGCCTGCAGGCTGGCCCCACCAACCAGCGCCCCGCCCACCTCGTCGGCGGCAAGCAGTTCGCTCGCGTTCGCAGCGTTGACCGAGCCGCCATAGAGGATCGAGACGCCAGCACCGTCCTCGCCATAGATCTGGACCAACCGGGCGCGGATCGCGCGGTGGATGGCGCCAATGTCGTCCACCGAGGGGACCCGGCCCGTGCCGATCGCCCAGACCGGCTCATAGGCCACGGTGACGCGGGCGGTAACGCCCTCGCCCACTGGCAGCGAGCCATCGAGCTGGCCGCAGACAACGGCTTCGGCCTGGCCGGCATCGCGCTGAGCCTCGGTCTCGCCCACGCAGACGATCACTTCCAGCCCGGCGGCCAGCGCCGCATCGGCCTTGGCGCGAACCACATCATCGCTCTCGCCATGCATGGCGCGGCGTTCGCTGTGGCCAAGGATCGTGAAAGTGGCCCCGCTATCGGCCAGCATGGCGGCGGAAACATCGCCGGTGTAAGCGCCGCTGGCCGCCGCGTGGCAGTCCTGCCCGCCGATCGCCATGGTTTCGGCATTCTCCGCCATGGTCTGAATCAGCGTGAATGGCGGGGCAACGGCGACCCGCACGCCTGGGTGACGCGCCGCGCCGCGATCGATCGCACGGGCTTCCGCCTGCATCGCCCGGGTGCCATTCATCTTCCAGTTGCCGACAATAAAGGGTCGGTTAGCCATACCTGTTGTCCTGCTATCTTCTTGTGCCCCGAGGCCGCACCCGGTTCAAACCCTGCGCCTAGGCCACCGGTGGCCCGCTTGTCAAAGCAGGTTGTGGATCATCGCCGCCTTTGTCCGCTCGATGACCAAGCGGCATTGCCCGCACGGCAATTGCTGCCTAAAGCCGCGCGACAGGCCGCCAGCGGGCGGACACATCTTATCATCTGGCGAGTTGGCATGCTGCAGTTCTTCCGCAAGTCCTTCACTTCGAAGTTCGGTCTGGCTCTGGTCATGGGCTTCCTGCTGCTGCTGGGCCTGGCCTTTGCGGCCGGCGACATCGCTGGCAACCAGACTTTCGGCGGCGTTGCCGGGGGTGACCGGGCGGCGACCGTTGGCAAGGGCCGCGTCGATACCTCGGAAGTCGAACGCGCCGTGACCCGCACGGTCGACAACCTGCGCCGCGAACAGCCGACCATCACGCTCAAGGATTTCATCGGCCAGGGCGGGTTCGAACAGGTCCTGCGCAACGTGATCGACCTGACCGCGATCAGCGAATTCGGCAAGACACACGGAATCCACATCGGCAACCGCCTGATCGACAGCGAAATCGCCAAGCTGCCCGACGTTCAGGGTCCGGACGGCAAGGTCAGCGAACAGCTTTACCAGGCCTTCCTGCGCCAGCGCGGGCTGACCGATGCACAGCTGCGGCGTGAACTGGGCAATTCGCTGATGGCCCGTCGGCTGCTGAGCAATGCCGATCTCGGCGTGGCCGTGCCGGCCGATGTCGTGCAGCGCTATGCCGCCGTGGTGACCGAGCGCCGCACCGGCCAGGTCGGCCTGCTGCCCTCCGCCGCCTTTGCGCCCAAAGCCGTGCCCAGCGATAGCGAGCTGGCCACCTGGTACGCGGCCAACCAGGCCAGCTTCGTGCAGCCGGAACGCCGCGTCATCCGCTATGCCACCTTCACCGATGCCGTGCTGAAGACCGTGCCGGCCCCGACCGAAGCTGAAGTGGCCGCGGCCTACAACGCCAACAAGGCCAAGTATGAAGCCAGCGAAAGCCGCAAGGTCAGCCAGCTGATCCTGCCGACCGAAGCCGCCGCCAAGGCCGCCCTGGCCGAAGCAGCCGGCAAGCCGCTCGAAGCCGTCGCTGCATCCAAGGGCCTCAGCGTGGCCGCGCTCGCGCCGCTAACCAAGTCTGCACTGGCGCTCCAGTCTTCGCAGGCTGCCGCCGACGCCGCCTGCGCCGCGCCCAAGGGCAAGGTGCTCGGTCCGATCAAGGCTCCGCTTGGCTGGGTGCTGCTGCGGGTCGACACGATCGAGGGCAAGGCTGGCAAGACGCTGACTGCTGCCCGAACTGACTGCCCGGAAGCGCCGTGCCGCGCTGACCGATTTCTCGGCCCGGATCGAGGAAGAGTTCGACAATGGCGCAACGCTCACCGATGTCGCCAAGGAGCTGGGCCTGACCCTGACCGAAACCGCGCCGCTGCTCAGCAACGGGCAGGTCTTTGGCCAGGATGGCAAGACCGCCCCGGCTGAGCTGGCCCGCGTGCTGCAGACTGCTTTCGCAATGGAAAGCGAAGGCCAGCCGCAGCTCGCCGAAGTCGATCCCGGCAAGCAGTTCCTAGTGTTTGACGTGGCCCAGATCGCTGTCGCCGCGCCGCCGCCGCTGGCCGAGGTCAAGGCCCAGGCGATTGCCGAGTACCAGCTGGCCAAGGGCGCCACTGCGGCCCGCGCTGCTGCGCTGAAGATCGAGGCTGCGGTCAAGAAGGGCACGGATCTTGGTGCGGCCATGGCCGCGCTGGGCCTGCCGTTGCCGCCGGTCGACCAGGTCAATCTGCCGCGGGAGCAGGCCAGCAGACCCCGCCGCCACTCGCCATGTTGTTTGCCCTCGCCAAGGGTCAGGTCAAGCTGATGGCCGCCCCGCGCAACCGCGGCTGGTACGTGGTGAAGGTGACCGACGTGATCCCCGGCCAGGTTGCCAAGGAAGATCCCCGCCTGCCTGATTTCCGTCGGACCATGGCGCAGGTAACCTCCGCCGAATACTCGCAGCAGCTGCGTGCGGCGATGCGCAATGAAGTCGGCGTGAAGCGCAACGATCCGGCGATCAACGCACTCAAGACCCGCCTGACTGGCGGCAACTGAGCGAGGCGAGCGCGTGCCGGGCCTGAACAATCGCGAAGCCGCCCTGGCGGCGCTGGGCGAAGGTCTGCCCGCGCTGGTCTGGCAGCGGCTGATCGCCGATACCGAAACCCCGGTCGGCGCGGCGGTGAAGCTGATCGAACCCGGCCGCGGCGACTTTCTGCTCGAATCGGTCCAGGGCGGCGAAGTGCGCGGGCGCTACAGCCTGCTTGGGCTAGATCCCGACCTCGTGTTCCGAGCCACCGGCGCGGCCTGCGAGATAAACCGCGCCTGGCGGCATGATCGCGGCGCCTTCGCAGCCTTGCCCAGTGACAGCCTGACCGAGCTGCGCGCGCTGGTCGAAGCCTGCAAGATCGATGTGCCCCAGCCGCTGCCATCGGCCCTCGCCTGTCTGGTCGGCTATTTTGGCTATGAAACCTACGGCCTGATTGAAAAGCTGCCCCGCCCCGCGCCCAATGCGCTGAACCTGCCCGACATGCTGTTCGTGCGCCCGACCCTGCTGCTGGTATTCGACCGCCTGAGCGACGAGCTCTTTGCCATCGCACCGGTCTGGCCGGGCGGCGGCGCGCCTGAGCGGATGGTCGAACTGGCGGGTGAACGGATCGAAGCCGCGCTGGCCCGGCTCGCCGCACCCGCCCCGGCCCCGACGCGGACCACCTACCTGCCGCTGCCCGCGCTGGAGCCGGTGCTGGCGGCTGGCGACTACCGGCAGATGGTGCTTGCAGCGAAAGACTACATCGCGGCGGGCGATATCTTCCAGGTCGTGCTGGCCCAGCGCTTCACCACGCCCTTCGCCCTGCCCGCCTTCGACCTCTATCGCGCGCTGCGGCGGATCAATCCCTCACCCTTCCTCTATTTCCTCGACCTGCCGGGCTTTGCGTTGACCGGATCGAGCCCGGAAATCCTGGTCCGCGTCCGCGACGGCGAAGTGACGATCCGCCCGATCGCCGGCACCCGCCCGCGCGGCAAGACGCCTGAGGAAGACCGCGAGAACGAGATCAGTCTGCTCGCCGATCCCAAGGAACGCGCCGAGCACCTGATGCTGCTCGACCTCGGCCGCAACGACGTTGGCCGGGTGGCCGAAGCGGGCACCGTGCAGGTCACCGAAAGCTACACGGTCGAACGTTACAGCCACGTCATGCACATCGTCTCGAACGTCGTCGGCAAGCTTGATAGCGCCCACCACGATGCGCTCGATGCGATGTTCGCCGGCTTCCCCGCCGGCACGGTCAGCGGCGCACCCAAGGTCCGCGCCTGCGAGATCATTGCCGAGCTCGAGCCCGAAACGCGCGGCGCCTATGCCGGCGGCGTAGGCTATTTCTCGCCCGACGGCAGCCTCGATTCCTGCATCGTCTTGCGCACCGGGGTGGTGAAGGACGGCATGCTCCACGTTCAGGCCGGGGCCGGGATCGTCGCCGATAGCAACCCGGAATACGAGCAGCGCGAATGCGAAGCCAAGGCCGGCGCGCTGATTGCGGCTGCGCGGGAAGCTGTGCGGGTCGCGGGTGAGGCGGACTACGGCCAATAGTCCTGCCTGCTTGACCCGCAGCAGTGCTTGGCTAGCGTGCCGGCCATGCGCAGACTGCTCCTCCCTCTCCTCGCCCTGATCGCCACTCCGCTTCACGCTGAAGACTGGCGCGCCAAGTCCACCGAGCGCGATGTGGTGCTCAAGGACTTCGAATTCGCCGAAGGCGTGCAGATGGACGTCAATATGCACGTCACCACGCTCGGCACGCCGCGCAGGAACGCTGCGGGGGAGATCGAGAACGCGGTCATGGTACTGCACGGCACCGGCGGCTCGGGGCACCAGTTTTTACGCCCGCAATTTGCCGACGAGCTGTTTGGGCCAGGCCAGCCGCTTGACCTCGCCAAATACTATGTCATCCTGCCGGACAACATCGGTCACGGCAAAAGTGCGAAGCCCAGTGACGGCTTGAAGATGGCCTTCCCGCGCTACAACTACGCCGACATGGTCGCCAGCCAGCACCGCCTGTTGACCGAAGGGTTGGGGGTGAAGAAGCTCCAGCTGATCCTCGGTACATCGATGGGCTGCATGCACGCCTTCGTCTGGGGCACCACCCGCCCCGGCTTTGCCGAGCGGCTCGCGCCGTTCGCCTGCAATGCCATGGAGATTGCCGGGCGCAACCGGATGTGGCGGCAGATGTCGATCGACGCGATCCAGGCCGATCCGGCGTGGAATGGCGGTTATTACACCAGCCCGCCCGAGCAGGGCCTGCGCACCGCGCGCTATCTCTCGATGATTGCCGGCGGCAACGCTTGGGCGCTGCAGAACGAGTTTCCGACCCGCGAAAAGGCTGAAGCCGCGCTGCGCGCCGGCTATGCCGCCCGCGCCAAAGGCGATACCGACGCCAACGACCAGATTTACCAGCTCGATAGCTCGCGCGATTACAACCCGGCACCGAGCCTGGCCAAGATCACCGTGCCGGTGCTGTGGATCAACAGTTCGGACGATTTCATCAATCCGCCCGAATTGGGCCTCGCTCAGCAGCATGACAAGCTGATGCCCAGGGCGCAGTTCATCCTCTTTCCCTTCAGCCCCGAGACCAAGGGCCACGGCACCCACACCTGGGCCAAGTTCTGGAAGACGGATCTCGCCAAACTGATGGAAAAGAAATGACAGCCAATATGACTTCTGAGCGCCGCACCCTCTATCCGCCGATTGAACCCTACGCTTCGGGCATGCTCGAAGTGGGTGACGGCCATACCCTCTACTGGGAGCGCATCGGCACCCCCGGCGCCAAGCCGGCCGTCATGCTGCACGGCGGCCCGGGCGGCGGCTGTAGTGAGGGCCACCGGCGCCAGTGGGACCCGGCGCTTTACGACGTGCTGCTGTTCGACCAGCGCGGCTGCGGTCGCTCCACACCCTTTGCCAGCCTGGAGGCCAATACCACCTGGCACCTCGTCGCCGATATCGAACGCTTGCGCGAGATGTGCGGTCACGCGCAGTGGCAGGTGTTTGGCGGCTCCTGGGGCTCAACCCTCGCGCTGTCCTATGCCGTCAGCCATCCCGAGCGCGTGACCGAGTTGATCCTGCGCGGGATCTTCCTCTCCGGCCGCAAGGAGCTGGAGTGGCTGACCCGCTATGGCGCGAGCGAGCTCTACCCGGAAGAGTGGCAGCGGTTCGTCGCCCACGCTGGCGGCACCGAGGGTCAGGACATGACCGAACCCTATTGGGCGCTGCTGGACGATCCCGACCAGGCCGTGCGCCGCGCTGCTGCCGCCGCCTGGAACCGCTGGGAAGGCGTGACGGTCACCTTGCTGCCGTCCGAGGAAACAGTCGATCACATGTCCGAGGGTGACAATGCCGTGGCCACCGCGCGGATCGAGAACCACTATTTCCGCCACCAGTGCTGGCTGAAAGAGGGTGAGTTGCTGGAACGGGCGGCCGCGACCTTGCGCCATATCCCCGGCGTGATCGTCCAGGGCCGCCACGATTGCTGCACGCCCCCGGCCACGGCCTGGGCGCTCAAGCAGGCCTGGCCCGAGGTGGACTTGCAGATCGTCCCCGATGGCGGCCACCTGTTCACCGAACCGGGCATTACCGACGGGCTGGTCCGAGCCACCGATCGCTTCGCGAGTCGAGAGCAGACTAGCTATTGCTGGCCTGCGAAGGGTTAGCGCGCGGCAACCGCTGCGGTTCAAACCCACCCCTCCAGTCAGCCCGGACTTGTTCCGGGCCAGTGCTTCTCCTGCGCGACCTCGTAAAGTGAAGCACCGCCCCGGGACAAGTCCGGGGTGACGTGAGGTGGGGATGGCGACCGACCGCAAGCCGCCGCTGGCATTTCGCGCTCCACCCGCTTAAGGACCACTCATGGCCGCCATCCTCGTTATCGACAATTACGACAGCTTCACCTGGAACCTGGTCCATTACCTGATGGAACTGGGCGCCGAGGTTGAGGTCGTGCGCAACGATGCGCTGTCGGCGGGGCAGGCGGTCAGCAGCGGCGCACAGGGCTTCCTGATCTCGCCCGGCCCCTGCACCCCGAACGAGGCCGGGATCAGCCTCGACCTGGTTGGCGCCTGCGCGGACGCTGGCAAGCCCCTGCTCGGCGTTTGCCTGGGGCATCAGTCGATCGGTCAGTATTTCGGTGGCAAAGTGGTGCGCGGCGGGTTGATGCACGGCAAGACTTCGCCCGTCACCCATGACGGCACTGGCCTGTTTGCAGGTCTGCCCTCGCCCTTCACCGCAACCCGCTATCACTCGCTGATTGTCGAGGACATTCCGGACAGCCTGGTGGTCAACGCCCGCTCCGACGATGGCCACGTCATGGGCTTCCGCCATGCCAGCCTGCCCATCCACGGCGTGCAGTTCCACCCCGAGAGCATCGCCACTGAACACGGCCACGCCATGCTGGCGAACTTCCTTGGCCTCTGCGGCATCAAGGCGAAGGAACGGGCGTGAGCCTGCCCGTGGGAGAGGCCGAAGCGCTGTTCGGGCGGATGCTCGATGGCGGCATGGCCGATGACGAGATTTCCGCCACCCTGATCGCGCTGGCCAACCGCGGCGAGACTGCCGCCGAAGTCGCCGGCCTGGTCCGCGCCATGCGCGCGCGAATGAAGCGCATCACTGCTCCGGAAGGCGCAATCGACGTCTGCGGCACCGGCGGCGATGGCCAGCACAGCCTCAACGTCTCGACCGCCGTGGCGCTGGTCGTCGCAGCCTGCGGCGTGCCGGTGGCCAAGCACGGCAACCGCGCTGCTTCGAGCAAGGCTGGCGGCGCCGATACGCTGGAAGCACTGGGCCTGAACCTCGCCCGCGCCTCGGAGCTGGCCGAAGCAACCCTGCCCGATCTAGGTATCGCTTTCCTTTTCGCCCAAGCCCACCATCCGGCGCTGGCTCGCGTCGGGCCAATCCGCAAGGCACTCGGGCGGCGAACGATCTTTAATCTCTGCGGCCCGCTCGCCAATCCAGCCGGGGTGACGCGCCAGCTGGTCGGCGTAGCCCAGCCCGGCCTGATCGCGCTCTACAAGGAAGCGATGGAACTGCTCGGCACCGAAGCGGCGCTGATCGTCTCGGGTGCCGAAGGGCTCGACGAACTGTCGATCGAAGGCACCAGCTATATGGCAGCGATCGGCCTGCCGCCGCTGCCCGCCGAAGTCCGCCCGGAAGACGCCGGCCTGCCCAGCCACCCGCTCGAAGACCTGCGCGGCGGCGATGCGGCCCACAATGCCGAGGCGCTGCGCCGCCTGCTGCTGGGTGAGCCAGGTGCCTACCGCGACGCCGTCCTGCTCAACAGCGCCGCCGCATTGCTGGTCGCCGGCCAGGCCGAGGACTGGTTCGAAGGCGTTGAGGAAGCCGCCGAAGCGATCGACAAGGGCCTCGCCAAGGCGCTGCTCGATTGCTGGATCGAGACCGTAAAATGACCGACAAGCTCGCCGAAATCTGCGCCGCCAAGCGGGTGGAAGTTGCCCAGCGCAAGCCACAGGGCCTGGCCCACTGGCCTGCTCCCACCCCGGTGCGCGGGTTCGAAGCGGCCTTGCGCGCCAAGGCCGCGGAAAGCTTCGCGCTGATTGCCGAGATCAAGAAGGCCAGCCCGTCGAAGGGCCTGATCCGCGCCGATTTCGATCCGCCGGCCCATGCCCGCGCTTACCAGGCGGGCGGTGCGGCCTGCCTCTCGGTGCTGACCGATGCGCCCTATTTCCAGGGCCACGAGGATTACCTGATTGCCGCCCGCGCGGCCTGCGACCTGCCGGTGATCCGCAAGGACTTCATGGTCGATCCCTGGCAATGCGCTGAGGCCCGCGCCATGGGCGCCGATGCAATCCTGATCATCGTTGCTGCGCTGGAAGACGCAGCCATGGTCGAGATCGAAAATGCCGCCCGCGAAGAGGGTCTCGACGTGCTGGTCGAAGTCCATGACGAAGCCGAGATGGAGCGGGCGCTGGGCCACCTTCGTTCAAAGCTGGTCGGCGTGAATAACCGCAACCTGAAGACCTTCGAGGTCGATCTTGGCACGACCGAGCGGCTGGCCGCGATGGTCCCGGCGGACGTTCTGCTGGTCTGCGAAAGCGGCATCGGCACCCACGCCGATTGCGCGCGAATGGCCGCCAGCGGTGTCCGCACTTTCCTGGTCGGCGAAAGCCTGATGCGCCAGCCAGACGTCGAAGCCGCTACGCGCGCCCTGCTTCTCGGCTAAGCGACGACATTTTCGCGAGTTTCCTACTCGGCCAAAACCTGCCATCCCTTGCGCGATGGCTAAGTTGATCGGCATTTTTTCCGCTGTAGGAAGCGTTACCCCCGAAAACGGTTCTCCAACCTTGGATTTCTGCGGCTTCCAAGCTGTTGGAAGAAGCGGACAGAGTGTCAACTGTGTCAAGTCCAACGTAACGCAGCGTTCAGCCCGGAAGGTTTCCAGATGAACAAGCTCACTCACCTCGATGCAGCGGGCAATGCCGCAATGGTCGATGTATCGGCCAAGCCGGCGACCGAACGCGAAGCAATCGCCGAAGGGCGCATCACCATGTCCGCCGAGGCGCTAGCGGCGATCCGCGAAGGCGCGGTGAAGAAAGGCGATGTCCTCGCCACTGCGCGCATTGCCGGGATCATGGCGGCCAAGAAAACCAGCGAGCTGATCCCGCTGTGTCATCCGCTGATGCTGTCCAAGGTGGCGGTTGATTTCGAGTTCGAAGCCGACGGCCTGCGGGTCACCGCACTGGCCCGTCTATCCGGCCAGACCGGCGTAGAAATGGAAGCGCTTACAGCAGCTTCCATGGCACTCCTGACAATCTACGACATGGCCAAGGCGCTCGACAAGGGCATGGTGATTGGCGGCGTACGGCTGCTGGAAAAGCGCGGCGGCAAGTCGGGCGACTGGAGGGCGCAAGGCTGATGGCTGCGCCCTTGCCGCTGGAGGAAGCCCAGGCGCGCCTGCTCGATCTCGCCGAGCCGCTGCCGCTGGAGCGCGTCGATCCGCCTTCCGCGCAGGGCCGCTGGCTGGCCGAACCGCTGGTCGCCGCGCGCACCCAGCCGGCCTGCGACATGTCGGCAATGGACGGCTATGCGGTGGCCGACAATGACCTCGCCGGTCCCTGGCAGGTGATCGGGGAAAGCGCGGCCGGGCATCCCTATTCCGGCTTTGTCGAGCCCGGGCAGGCCGTGCGAATCTCGACCGGGGCGGTAATCCCGGACGGTGCGGGCGCGGTCGTCGTGCAGGAAGATGTCAGCCGCGCGGAGGACCACCTGACCCTGACCGGCGATGGCCCTGGCAAGCCCGGCAAGCATATCCGCCGCGCTGGTTCGGACTTTTCAGAGGGCAAAGTGCTGGCCGAACTGGGCGGGCGCATCAGCCCGGCCCATGTGGCCCTCGCGCTCTCAGCCGGCCATCGCCACGTCGCCGTGCACCGCATTCCGCGCATCACGATCATCGACAGCGGCGACGAACTCGCACCCGATCCGGCTGACTGCGCCCCGCATCAGGTACCGGCCAGCAACGGCGCCATGCTGGCGGCGCTGGTCGCCAGCCATCCCTGCGAGGTTACCCGGCGCGGCCCAGTGCCGGATCGGCTGGAGGCCCTGATCGCAGCATTGGAAGACTCGGCCCAAGCTGACGTGATCGTCACCAGCGGCGGGGCTTCGGTCGGCGATCACGATCTGGTCATCCCGGCGCTGCAGGCCTGGGGCGCCGAGCTCGATTTCTGGAAGGTCGCGATCAAGCCAGGCAAGCCGCTGCTGGTCGCGCGGCGCGGACGGCAGCTGGTGCTCGGTCTGCCCGGCAATCCGGTCTCCAGCTTTGTCACGGCCTGGCTGTTCCTCTTGCCACTGCTGCGCCGCCTGTCAGGCGCAGCCGATCCGCTACCCCGGCGCGAGACGGCGCGCCTGGCGGAAGACCTTGCGGCCGGCGGCGAGCGGCGCGAGTTCCTGCGCGGCGTCCTCGCCGGGGGCGACGTGACTCCTGCCCTGGGCCAGGATAGCGGCGCACTGGCGGCGCTAGCTGGCAGCAATTGCCTGATCGATCGGGCCGCCAACAGCCCGGTTCTGCCGGCTGGAACGCTTGTTCCAATCTATCCGCTCGAAAATGGCGGAATTGCTTGACTGGCGATTCAATGTTGCTTACCTGTTCCACATTCGTTCACTGAACGGCACGGGAACACTGGTGTCCGCCCGGCCGCGAATGGGAGGTTTTTGGCGATGCTGACGCGCAAGCAGCATGAACTGATCCGGTTCATCCAGGTAAAACTTGAAGAGACCGGGGTCTCCCCTTCGTTTGAGGAAATGAAGGAGGCGCTGGACCTCAAGTCGAAGTCGGGCGTGCACCGCCTGATCTCGGCGCTGGAAGAACGTGGCTTCATCCGCCGCCTGCCCAACCGGGCGCGTGCGCTGGAAGTGCTCAAGCAGCCGGAAGACGTGGTGACCAAGGCGCCGCGCGCAGCCAATTCTAATGCGGCCGCAGCCGCCGTGATCCGCCCGCCAGAGGCCAGGCCTGCTCCCGCCAATGACGTGATCGAGATCCCGCTCCACGGCCGCATTGCTGCCGGTGTGCCGATCGAGGCGATGGAAACCAGCGCCATGCTGCCCGTCCCGGCCGCCCTGCTCGGCGCAGGTGAGCACTATGCGCTCGAAGTATCCGGGGATTCGATGATCGAAGCGGGCATCTTCGACGGTGATTACGCGCTGATCCGCAAGACCGACACGGCCCGCGATGGTGAGATCGTTGTGGCCCTGGTGCGCGGTGAGGAAGCGACGCTCAAGTACCTCCACCGCGACAACGGCATGATCCGGCTCGATCCGGCCAATGCCGCTTACGAACCGCAGATCTACCGCCCGGGCGAAGTCATGGTTCAGGGCAAGCTGGCGGGTCTGCTGCGCCGCTATCACTGATTGGGTTGAGTGGGCCGGGGCCGGTATGGTGCCGGCCCCACCCACCAACCATGGTCACCCTGGCTGTCAGCCACGCTGACCACGCTTCGATCGGCCAGATCGATCGCCAGCCCCCCGCTCCTCTCTAAATAGCGCCGGTCCGCCTTG
>JAJTFU010000061.1 GCA_021299075.1 Novosphingobium sp.
GCGCGCCTCGATCGCCTCGGCCCACTTGACCAGCACGGCGGCGCGGGCTTCGGCGCCCAGCGCCAGCCAATCAGGTTGAGCGGCGCGCAGACGGCGGGCAATCGCGGCGATCTCGTCAGCCGGTACGGCCTCGATCGCATAGTCTGTTTCGCCGGTGCGGGGATTGCGGACGGGGATGGTCATGGGGAGGCTCCTGTTCGCTCGCACCTTTGCCGCGCTGCGCACAGTTGTCCAGACAACTCTTAGGCCAGGGCACCTAGGCTCGCGATCGCCTCGGTTTCGGAAATGACTTCTGCGTACTTTGCTTGCAGGTCGAACAAGTTTGCCTCGTGCGGGCCGGGATGGCGGTCGCCGCAGGCCTCGCGCACCACGAAGGGCAGGAAGCCGTGCTGGCAGGCATCGAGCGCCGTCGCGCGGACGCAGCCGGAGGTCGAAAGTCCGGTGATCAGCAGGGTATCGACACCCATCGCGGTCAGCGTCGCGGCCAGGGTCGTGCCGAAGAATGATGAGGCGTACTGCTTGGTGATCACCAGCTCGCCATCTTTCGGCTGAAGGCTGGCGGGGAAGGCCCCCATGGGCGATCCGCGCTCGAACAGCTTGAGCGCGGGAACCTTGCGGTAGAACACTCCGCCATCGGCCCCGCCGGGCGAATACTCGACATTGGTGAACAGCACCGGGATGCCGGCCTTGCGGGCTGCCGCGAGCAGGCGTTCGTTGCTCGCCAGCGCATCCTCAACCCCCGCATAGAGCGGGGAGGCCGGATCGAGATAGGCGACAACGAAATCGACGATCAGCAGCGCCGGCTTCTTGCCGAACGGCAGATGGCCATCGAAGGCGCCCTTGTAGTTCTCTCCGAGGTCGCCTTCGTCCTTGGCCATCAGATCACCCCTGCCGCCTTCAGCCCATCCAGTTCAGAGGCGCTCAGGCCCAGCACGCCGCCATAGATCTCGGCATTGTGCTGGCCAACCTGCGACGGGGCCGGCCGCCGCACGCCACTGGGCGTGGCGGAGAGCTTGGGGAAGGCGTTCTGCATCTTGAGCGGGCCGAACCGTTCGGTCTCCACCTCGATGATCGCCTCGCGGGCCTGGAAGTGCGGATCGACCAGCATGTCGGGGGCGCGATAGACCCGGCCGGCGGGGATCGAATGCTCGATCATCAACGCATCGACCTCGTCGATCGTCAGGGTACGGGTCCAGTCGTTGATCAGGTCATCGAGCTCGGTCTGGCGCTCACCGCGCGCAATGTGCGTCGAATAACGTGGATCGTCGCCCAGTTCAGGGCGGCCCATCGCCTTGGCGAGCCGCTTGAAGATCTGGTCGTTGTTCGCGCCGATCATGTAGACGCCGTCGCTGCACTGATAGACGTTGGATGGGGCGATTCCCGGCAGGATCGAGCCAGACCGTTCGCGGATGAAGCCGTTGTGGACGTATTCGGGCACCAGCCCTTCCATCACCTGCAGCACGGCTTCGTACAGCGCGGTGTCGACCACCTGGCCCTGGCCGGTCTTTTCGCGGTGGTGCAGCGCGGCGAGCACGCCCATCGCGCCGTAGGTGGCGCAAAGCGTATCGCCGATCGAAACGCCCATCCGCGCCGGCGGCCGGTCCGGATCGCCAACGATATAGCGCCAGCCGCCCATCGCCTCACCAATCCCGCCGAACCCGGCGCGATCGGAATAGGGACCGTACTGGCCATAGCCCGACATCCGCGCGATGATCAGGCCGGGGTTCTCGGCATGGAGCACGTCCGGCCCCAGGCCCCACTTTTCGAGCGTGCCCGGCTTGAAGTTCTCCACCAGTACGTCGGCCGTGGCGATCAGCTTGCGGACCAGCGCCTGGCCTTCGGGCACGCGCAGGTTGCAGGAGACCGACTGCTTGTTGCGAGCCAGTACCTCCCAGACGACCTTCTCGTCACCCATGCCCCAGACGCGGAAAGGATCGCCCGCACCCGGCGGTTCGACCTTGATCACGTCGGCGCCCATGTCGCCCAGCAACTGCCCGCAGAACGGGCCAGCCAGCAGCTGGCCCAGCTCGACGACGCGCAATCCCTTCAATGCACCCGTATTCTCGGCCATGGCTTACTCGGCGGCTTCGAGGTGCGGCCAGACTGGCTGGATCGGCGCCGGAAGCCCCGTTTCCGCCTGGCAATTGGCGCGCAGCACTTCGATCCCCGGACCATAGTCGAACAGCGGCAGATCGCTGCGCTTGGCCCGCATTTCGGTGCGGAGCGCTTCGGTTGCGGCCGCGTCGACCACACCCTTGGCATCGGCGACCACGCCATAGGCCTTGGCGCCTTCCGGCGTGACCAGGCCCTGGACGATCTCCAGCCCTACCAGCGCCGGATCACGCTCCAGCGGGTCACCCCAGCCGCCGCCGCCCCAGGTGATGAAGTGCAGCTGGTCGCCCACCTCGACCTCGACGTCCTCGACCTTGTTGCCAACGATCACGCTGGTGCCATCGGCCTTTTCCAGGATCTTGCGCGCGCGCTTGCCCGGTTCGCCGCCATTGACGCCCCAGGGCGGCACGAACCAGCGGTCGTCATGGATCGAGATCGTGCCCGGGCTTAGGAAGCGGTAGGTCATGTGGATGCCGTTGCCGCCGCGATGCAGACCCGCGCCGCCCGAGTCCGGCTCGGTCTCGTAACGCTCGATCAGCATCGGGAAGTAGCGTTCCAGGAACTCGTTCGGCACGTTGGTGAAGCCCGGCCAGAGCGAGTGGCCGTCTGGCCCGTCGCCCAGCGGTCGGCCCGGAATGCCGCCAAAGCCGATCTGGAACAGCTGGAACCATTCGCCGCCCTTGCCGGGCCGCGTATCGTTGCCCGAATAGAACAGGTGGGGGCTGGAGCTGAAGCCGGCCGCGTTGAGGAATTCCGGCGTCTTCTGGCCCAGCAGGCCGCCCAGGATATCGAAGATCCGGCCCAGCGCGTGGGTGCGGCCCGAAAGCGCGGCGGGGAACTTCGGCTTGAGCAGGCTGCCTTCTGGAATCCGCACATCAATCAGGTCATAGAACCCGTCGTTGAACAGGATCTGCGGGTCGAAGACCATGATCATGTAGATGCCGAAGAACATCTTGAACATGTTCTCGTTGAGGAAGAAATTGATCGAGGCGGCCGATTGCGGGTCGGTTCCCGCGAAATCGAGCACGACCTTGCCGTCCTCGCGCCACATGGTGCAGCGGATCTTGTAGGGGCCATAGCCGACGCCATCGTCGCAGATGTAGTCCTCGAAGCTGACTGGCTCCTCGGCGATCGCCATGCCGATCAGCGCCTGCATGGCACGGTGGTTGCGGGCCAGCAGTTCCTGCGTGGCCGAGACATAGACGTCATCGCCAAACCGCTCGGCCATTTCGATCACGCGGCGCGAGGCGACGCGGCACGAGGCGATCAGGGCGTTGAGGTCAGCCTGGCACCAGTCCGGCTTGCGGGTCTGGTGCATGACGAGCTTCATCAGATCGTCGTTGTATTCGCCCTTCTTCCAGATCTTTACCGGCGGAATGCGGACGCCTTCCTCGAAGATCGAGCGGGCGTTGATCGGCATCGAGCCGACCACCTTGCCGCCGATGTCGCTCTGGTGGCCGAACATCGCGGTATAGGCCAGCAGGCGCCCATCCTTGAACACGGGCAGCAGCACCAGCCAGTCGTTCGAGTGGCTAATCGCGCCGCCGCAGGAATAGGGATCGGACAGGAAGATCATGTCCCCGTCTTCCAGGGTCCCCTCATAGCTCTTGAGGAAGCCGCCGATGAAGCTGCCGAACTGGCCGACGATCATCTTGCCGGTGTGGTCGGCGATCAGCGGGAAGGCGTCACCCTGTTCGCGGATGCCGGGCGACATGGCGGTGCGCACCAGGGTGGCGTCCATTTCGATCCGGGCGTTGCGCAGCGCGTTCTCGATGATGTCGAGCGTGACGGGGTCGATCGGGATCGACTTGAAGGGAGTCGGGTTGGTTTCGACGATGGTTGCGGGCATGGCTCGTCTCCCCTCAGACCAGGTTGATCAGGATGTTGCCGACAGCGTCGACCTTGGCGATGCAGCCGCTTTCGATCAGCGTGGTGGAGTCCATTTCCACCACGATCGCCGGGCCGGGGATCACATCCCCCTGCCGCAGTTTTGACCGGTCATAGATCACGGCGGCCTGTTCGCGGCCGTCCATCCACAGCGTGTGGTCGCGCATCTTGGCTGCGATCGGATTGCCATCGCCCTTGGGCAGTTCGGCGGCCGGCAGGTCCAGCGCCTTGCCCAGGGCAACGGCGCGCAGGTTCACGATCTCGTGCGGGGTATCCATGTTGAAGGTGAAGAGGCGGTGGTGCTCTTCATCAAAGCGCTTCAGGATCCCGGCCACGCCATCGGCGCGCAGCACATCGGGCGTGATCGTCAGCGGCACTTCGAAGGCCTGGCCGGCATAGCGCACGTCGACCTCGAACTCGCTGGTGATGTCGGCTTCGGGCACCCCATCGGAGAGCAGCTCAGCGCGGGTCTGGGCGGCCATTTCCTCCAGGATCGTGATCAGTTCATCAGCCTGGGTGGTCGTGGCGAGGCGCGAGAACGAACGGGCGGTTTCCGTCCGCATCCGCGTCGTCGCATCGCCCAGCGCGCAGAGCACGCCCGGCGAGACCGGAGAGACGGCGGGCCAGGAACCCATCAGCCGCGCGACAGCATTGACGTGCAGCGGACCCGCCCCGCCAAAGCCCATCAGCGCGAAATGGCGCGGGTCATAGCCCTGCTGGACCGAGATCATTCGCAGCGCGCCGAACATGTTCTCGTTGACGATGTCGATGATCCCGCGGGCGGCGGCCATCAGATCGATCCCCAGCGCATCGGCGATGGTCTGGACCGCCTTCTTGGCGCCTTCGCGGTCGAGCTTGAACGACCCGCCAAGGAGGTTTTCGGGCAAGTAGCCCAGCACCACGTTGGCATCGGTCACGGTCGGCAGCTCGCCGCCCTTGCCGTAGGCGACCGGGCCGGGGACTGCACCGGCCGATTGCGGGCCGACGCGCAGCGCCTTGGTCAGATCCGGCACATAGGCGATCGAGCCGCCGCCGGCGCCAACCGTCTTCACGTCCAGCGCCGAGGCACGGACCGAAAGGTGGCCGACTTCGGTGGTGCGCTGGCGGCGCGGCTCGAGGTTTTCGATCAGCGCCACGTCGGTGCTGGTGCCGCCAACGTCGAGCGTCAGGATATTGCGGATCCCCGCATTCTTGCCGACCCACAGCGCGCCGGTCACCCCGCCGGCCGGACCGGACATCAGGATGTTGACCGGATGCTCCTCGGCCTTCTGGGCGCTCATCAAGCCGCCGTCCGAGCGCAGCAGCGAGAGCTTGCCGGCCCACCACCGGGCGCACCGCCGCGTTGGCGACGGTGGTCAGGGTGCGCTCATACTCCTGCATTTCGGGCAGGACTTCGTGGCTGAGCGAAACCGGCACGCCGGGCAGAATCTCTGCCGCCAGCTTGCCGACCACGGCTTCGTGCGCGCCGCTGACATAGGCGTTGATCAGGCTGACGGTGATCGCCTCGACCCCCTGGGCCTTGAGCAGGCCAAGCTGGGTGCGTACGTCGTTCTCGTCGAGCGGGCGGACTTCGTTGCCGGCGGCGTCGATCCGGCCCTTGATCGTCACCGTATCTTCCAGCCGGGCGAGGGGAGTGGGCTTGGGCCAGATGATCCAGGCCGCCAGACCGCCCGGCACATAGGAGCGGGCGATCTGCATGATGTGGCGATAGCCCTCGGTCGTCACCAGGCCGACCCGCGCGCCCTTGCCTTCGAGCACCGCGTTGGTCGCCACGGTGGTGCCGTGGAGGAAGTAGTCGATCGCGTCGGCCGAAATCCCGGCCTCGGCGCAGATCGCCGTCACGCCGTTGAGAATCCCTTCGGAGCTGTCATGCGGGGTCGACGGCGTCTTGTGCCGCCAGAAGGCCCCCGTATCGACGTTGAACAAGAGGAGGTCGGTAAACGTCCCGCCGACATCCACTCCAAGGCGATAACCCATGCGATCCTACTCCCGAGAAAATCTGTGCTTAGTCAGCGTTCAATTCTTCAACTTTGGGAAAGACGGGGGCCTGGGCCACCATTCCCGGTAATTTCCGGTCCATCACGCCTGCCAGCCAGTGGCTTGCTTCCACCATCCGGGCCAGGTCCATGCCGGTGCTGACACCGGCGCGTTCCAGCATGTAGACCACGTCCTCGCTCGGCACGTTGCCGGCCGCGCCGGGGGCGAAGGGGCAGCCGCCCAGGCCGCCCAGCGCTCCGTCGACCACGCTGGCCCCCGCCGCCACCGCTGCCCAGACATTGGCCAGCCCGGTATTGCGGGTGTTGTGGAAATGGACCCGCACCGGCAGCGGGTTGACCGCCTGCCGAACACGTTCAACCAGCCGGGTGACCTGCGCCGGGTTGCCGACCCCGATCGTATCGGCGATCGCCACCTCGACCGGACCGGCCTCGGCCAGTCGCGCAGCCATTGCGACCACGCGGTCTTCGCTGACTTCGCCTTCGAAGGGGCAGCCGAACGAGGCGCCGATGGTCACCTGGGCGGTGCGGCCATGGTCCTTGGCCAGCGCGACAATGGCCTTCGCGGCCTCGACCGATTCGTCGCTGGTCTGGCCCTGGTTGGCCATGGCGAAGCGATCGGTGGCAACGCAGACCGCGCCGAGCTGATCGATCCGCCCGGTGGCGAGCGCACGTTCGGCGCCGCGCAGGTTCATCACCAGGCCAATGTAGGTCACATCATCGCGCAATGGCAGGCCGGCGCAGACTGCGTCCGCATCGGCCATCTGCGGCACTTTCTTGGGATTGACGAAGCTCGTCACCTCGATCCGCCGCGCCCCGGCACCGATCGCCAGCTGGATCAGCGCCAGCTTGTCTGCGGTCGAGATCAAGGTCTTCTCGTTCTGCAACCCGTCGCGCGGGCCGACCTCGACGAACTCGATAGCGGTGGGAGAGGGGGCGGTGCTCATCGCGGATGCTATGCCATTTCTGTATACAAAACTGCAAGAGGCCTATTCGGCGGCTGTCCGCTGGGCGGTGTAGGCATCGAGATAGGCGTGAAAGGCCCGGCGGATATGCCCGGTCATGATCGAGGCAGCCCATGCGGCATCGCCGCGGGCAAAGGCGGCGATCAGCTCTTCATGCTCGTGATGCGAGCGTTGGAGGTTCTCCCGATCATAGTTCTGGGCCGTGCGCCAGACCACCGGCTGTTCGATCAGCCGGGTCAGCAGGCTGGCGAGGCGTGACGAGCCTGCGGCCGTCAGGATGATTTCGTGGAATGCGCGGTTGTTGTCGAGAAAGGCTGGAATATCGGGTCTTTCTCCGGCAATCGCCGCGCCGATCAGGCGATTGTGGTGGCGCAGCGCCTCGACCTGGGCCGGGGCAATCCGCGTCGCAGCGCGGCGCGCGGCCTGGGCTTCGAGCATGGCGCGCAGTTCAAAGGCGTCCTCGATATCGTCATCCGACCAGTCGGCCACGAAGCTGCGCTGGCTTTCGCTGCGGCGGATCAGCAGATCGGATTCGAGTCGCCGCAACGCATCGCGCACCGGGGTGCGGGAAACCTCGCAGCGCAGCGCCAGGGCTTCCTCGCTCAGCTGCGTGCCCGGCGGCAGCTCGCCGGCCAGGATCATTCCCCGAATTACCGTATAGGCATGATCAGAAGCACGCGACATGAAGCAACCCGAATGACTTGACCTGGACTATTTGTATACAATAAGCTGCACGCCTCGCAAGCCGCCTGGCATGATGGGTCAAGATCGGGCGGCGGTGAACAGGGAGTATTACGACATGCGGATCACGCGCCTGCTGCTTTCGGCTTCGGCCGCCGGTCTTGCCCTTGGTGCCACCCCGGCTTTCGCGCAGGACAGCGCGGCCGATGGTGCCAATGAGGAAGAGGCCATCATCGTCACCGCCCGCCGCCAGAATGAGCGGCTGCAGGATGTCCCGGCTTCGGTGGCGGTGCTCTCCGCGGCCACGCTCGAAAACACCGGCGCCAAGAACGCCGACGATTTTGCCCAGCTCACCCCCGGCGTGACGATCGTCACCGGCACGGCTGAAGCTGGCGACACCCAGATCAACATCCGCGGCATCAACGGCGCACGCGACGCGGAAAGCTCGGTCGCGCTGGTGGTTGACGGAATCCTCAAGACCAACACCGCCCAGCTGAACCAGGTCCAGGGCACGCTGCGCCAGGTCGAAATCCTGAAAGGTCCGCAGGGCGCGCTCTATGGCCGCAACGCTGCGGCCGGCGCGATCGTGCTGCAGACGCTGAAGCCCAAGGACGTGCTCGAAGGCGGGGCGAAGGTCTCTTACGCCAATGAGAACACCTGGGATGCCTCGGCCTATATCTCGACCCCGCTGGGCGAGAGCGCCGGCCTGGTGGTGAGCGGCAGCTTCCAGCACACCGATGGCTTCTTCCGCAACATCTTCCTCGGCAACAGCAAGACGGTGGATGACAAGGAATCGTTCAACGTCGATGGCCGCCTGGTCGTCAAGGCCGGTGACAATACCGAGTTCGACGTGAAGGTCCGTTATGCTGAGTTCCCACAACTTCGACAGCATGAAGCTGGTCGCCTGGGCGCTCTATTCGGACACCAAGCAGGACCTGGTCGCCGATGGCACCTCGGCCGACTTTGCCCGTTACATCAGCGCGGCCCAGCCGGCCGGAGCGGCAACGGTCAATTCGTGCTTTGCCACGACGCTTGCCAACCGCGGCTTTCCGGTAAACCAGCCGGGTGCGATCGGCCAGATCCCGGTGCCGTTCATCTTCGCCCCGGCCAATGGCTCGACCTTCGGGCCTTACAGCAACACCACTTGCGACGGCATCCAGTACCAGCTGCGCAACCAGAGGGACTTCAGCGCCGAAGTGCGCTTGGTTTCGACCGGTGACGGCCCGGTCTCGTGGCAGCTGGGTGCCTATTACCTCAATATCGACCGGCAGACTGGCGTCAGCCTGAGCGGCGATACCGGAGCCGGGGTGATCAAGAACCTCTACAATGGCCCGACCACCGCGAACCCGACCTCGCTGCTGCTGGCCGACCAGTTCGACACCAATGTCTATGCCGCCTTCGGCTCGCTGGAGTTCAAGCCGAACGACCAGTTCAAGGCCGGTCTGGCATTGCGCTATGACATCGAGGATCGCGCTTCCAGCTCGCTGGTGCCGACCGCGACCGATCCCTTTACCGGCGGTCCGATCAACCCTGGCCAGGCGTTCGGCCCGCTGACCCCGAAGTCCGCATCCTACAAGCAGCTCCAGCCGAAGATCACGCTGAGCTATACCCCGTCGAGCGAGCTCAACATCTATGCCAACTGGGGTATCGGCTTCAAATCGGGCGGGTTCAACAACCAGGGTTCGTCGGCGATCATCAACGGCAACTTCAACAACGGCGTGACCCCCGGCACGATCAACGCCAACGTCCGGATCAACGACGATTACCGCAAGGAAAAGTCGAGCGCGTTTGAAGCCGGGATCAAGGGCACGCTGCTCGACAACCGCATTACCTTTGACCTGGCGGGCTATTACACCCGCATAACCGACATGCAGTTCTTCGAATTCTTCGTTGGCAGCTTCGGCCTGCTGCGCGTGGTTTCGAACATCGACACGGTCGACGTGAAGGGTGCGGAAATCAACCTGACCGCCAAGGTGGTTGATGGGTTCAAGCTGTTCGGTTCGTTCAACGTGACTGACAGCGAGATCAAGAAGAACTCTTCGCGCCCCTACACCGTGGGCAACAAGTCGCCCTATACGGCCGACTGGACCCTCAACGTCGGGGCGGACATCAAGGTGCCGGTCACCGACAGCCTGCGGATCACCGGCCGTGCCGACTACCGCCTGACCGGCCCGACCTGGTTCCACACCGTGCAGGATCAGGAACGCCCGACCCTGTTCAGCGGCCTGCTGCCGATCTCGGCGCTGGCCCTGCCGGCAGTGGTCGGCAACGCCCGCTACGACGTGGCCCAGCGTGACAAGTTCGGCGTGTTCAATGCCCGCCTGGGCCTTGAAACCGATCGCTACCACCTGGTCGCCTTCGCCGAGAACCTGTTCAACAAGAAGTACATCGCCGAAGCGATCCCCGCGATCGAGTTTGGCGGCTCGTTCATCTCGCCGGGCGGGCGCCGCCTGATCGGTGTCGAAGCAGGCATGAAGTTCTAAGACCAGGTCTGGACCGACCGAACGCAGGGGGCCGGTGGCGCAAGCTGCCGGCCCCTTCGCTTGTCCGGACAAGGTACAAATACCGGGTTGCAAATTGCAACCTAAACCGGCATGAGCGGGTAAATGCCTATCCCCCCACGCCTAATTCCCGCCCTGTTGCTCCCGCTGCTGGCAGCTTGTGGCGCTGCGGAATCGCCGCCGCCGGCCAAGCCGCTGCGCGTCAGCGTGGTCACGGTCGGCCAGGAAGCGGCCGCTCCGGTGATCGAGGCGGCGGGTACGGCGGCGCTGCGCAAGGAAATCCCGCTGGGCTTTACCACGCCGGGTCAGATCGCCCGGATCACCGTGCAGGAGGGTGACCGGGTCCAGCGCGGCCAGGTTCTCGCCACGCTCGACATGACCAGCGTCGGTGCCTCGCTCGAAGCCGCCGCTGCCGAGCGGGATCGGGCCGGGGCAGAGCTGAACCGGCTCAAGCAGCTCTATGCCCAGGGCTGGATCACCAAGGCGCGGCTCGAAGCGGCCGAGGCCGCCGCGCGCAGCGCCAGCGCCAATGTTTCGGCGCGGCGCTTCTCGCTCCAGACCGCGCGGGTCGTTGCCCCGGCAGATGGCATCGTGCTCAGCCGCACCGCCGAGCCGGGCCAGATCATCGATGCGGGGATGCCGGTGGTAACACTGGGCGATGCCTCCAGCGGCTTCGTGCTGCGGGTGCTGCTGGCCGATCGCGATGCGGTGCGGGTGCGGGCGGGAATTCCGGCCGAGGTTCGGTTCGATGCCTTGCCCGGCACGGTCCTGTCCGGGCCGGTGATCGAGGTTGGCGGCCGCTCCGATCGCGGCACCGGGGCCTTCACCGCCGAGATTGCCTTGCCCGCCGATCCCCGCCTGCGCTCGGGCCTGGTTGGCCGCGCGACCATCGCCACGCCGGCGGCGGGCGGTTCGACCCGGCTGGTCATCCCGCCCACCGCGATCTTCGCGGTCCGGGCGGACGAGGGCTTTGTCTATGTCGTCGATGCCCAGCGCCGGGTAAAGGCGCGGCAGGTTGCGCTGGGGCCCTTGTCTGCCACAGGCGCGGAGATTCTCTTCGGTCTCAACCGCGGCGAGAAAATTGCCGTCTCGGGTCTCGACCGCTTGCGTGATGGTGCGGAGATCGATCCGGCCGGGCCGCCGCGCTGATGGGTTTCGTCGCCACTGCAGTCCGCCGCTGGCAGATCACGCTGGTGGCTTTCCTGCTGCTCGCGCTGCTGGGCTTCAACGCCTTCCGTGCCATTCCGCGCGCGGTCGATCCCTATTTTCCGATCCCACTCACGGTCGTGATTGTCACCCTGCCGGGGGCCGATGCGGCGGAGATGGAAGAAACCGTGGCCAAGCCGCTCGAGCGGGTGCTGCAGGGCCTTGATAACGTTCGTGACATTACCTCTCGGTCAAGCGACGGCCTGACCAGCATTTCGATCTGGTTCGATTACGGCACCGATGCCGAGCAGGCCTATGATCGCAGCGTCCGCGACGTAAATGCACTGCGGCCGCAACTGCCGAACGGCATCCAGCGACTGGAGGTGCGCCGCCCGCGTACGACCGAGGCAGCCATCTCTCAGATCGCTCTGGTCAGCGAAACGGCCTCGTGGCGGCGAATGGAAAAATACTCCGAGGACCTGCGTGACCGGCTCGCGGCAATCGACGGGGTCCGCAATACCGAGCTTTACGGCCTGCCAAACCCCGAGGTGCGGATCGCGCTCGACCCGGCGCGGCTGGCTGAACGGCGCCTGCCGCCGGGGCTGGTGGCGAGTGCAATTGCGCAAGGCGGGGTCGATGTTCCGGCCGGCGCGGTCAATGCCGGCAACCGCCGCTTCAATGTCCAGTCGGGCGGGGCCTATCGCAGCCTTGAGGCGATCCGCGCGATTCCGCTGCGCGGCGGGGACGGGCAGCTCCTGACCGTGGGCGATGTCGCCAGCGTCGAATGGGCTGAGGCGGAGCGCCTGCACATCACCCGGCTCAACGGCCAGCGCGCGGTCTTCGTCGGGGTGCGCAAGAAGGATATCACCGACACGCTGGTGCTGCGCGACCGGCTGAAGGTGGCGAAGGAGGAGTTTCAAAAGGAACTGCCGCCCGACATCAAGCTGGTCTCGGTCTTTGACCAGAGCAACGACATCGAGCGCAAGCTCAACCAGTTGGCCAAGGACTTTGCCATCGCCCTGGTGCTGGTGCTCGTTACCCTGCTGCCGCTGGGTCCGCGCGCCTCGCTGGTGGTGATGCTCTCGATCCCGACCTCGCTGGCGATCGGCCTCACCGGCCTCAACATCCTGGGCTATTCGCTCAACCAGCTCACCGTCTCTGGCTTCATTGTCGCGCTGGGCCTGCTGGTCGACGATTCGATCGTGGTGACCGAGAATATCGAGCGCCACATCCGCATGGGCAAGGACCGGGTGACCGCGGCGATCGAGGGCACGAAGGAGATCACACTGGCGGTGATGGGCTCTACCGGGGTGCTCATCTTTGCGTTCCTGCCGCTGGCCAACCTGCCGGAGACGGCCGGGGACTTCACCCGCAGTCTGCCGATGGCCGTGCTGCTGACGGTAGCCGCCTCGCTGCTGGTTTCGATGAGCCTGGTGCCCTTCGCAGCCAGCCGGCTCCTGCCCGCCAGCGAGAGCCACGAAGGCAATCGCTTCCTCCGCTGGGTGACCGAGCGGATCGAGCACTGGTACCGCCCGGCGCTGCATTGGAGCCTGGCCAACCCGCACAAGACCGTCTGGGGGGCGATGGCGGCCTGCATGCTGATGTTTGCGACCATTCCGTGGATCGGCTTCAGCCTGTTCCCGAAGGCTGACGTGCCATACTTCCTGGTGCGGATTGAAGCGCCTGAAGGATCGAGCTTTGCGACCGCTGACAAGGCCGTGCGCGAAGTCGCTGCGATCATGCAGCAGAAGCCCGAAGTGCAGGACGTGATGGAAAACACCGGGCGCTCCAACCCGCAGATCTATTACAACGCCCTGCCGCGCGAGGCCGATACCCGGTTCGGCGAGCTGTTCGTGACGCTCAAGGACTTCTCGCCCAGCGAGACCCCCGCACTGGTCGAAAAGCTGCGCGATGAGCTGAGCCGCTATCCTTCGGCCCGCGTCACAGTCGAACAGTTCGAGCAAGGTCCGCCAATCGACGCGCCAATCGCAATCCGGATCAGCGGGCCGGAGCTGGGCGAGCTCAAGCGGCTCTCGGCCCAATTTGCAGCGACGATCCGCCAGACCCTAGGCACCCGCGATGTCATCGATCCGCTGGCGATCGACCGGATCGATCTCGATCTCTCGGTCGATCCGGCCAAGGTTGGTCTGCTGAATGTGGCTCCTGATGCGGTACGCCGGACGCTGCGGCTCGCCATTTCGGGCGAGCGGGCTAGCAGCCTGCGCGACGCCGAAGGCGACGCCTATCCGGTGGTGGTGCGCCTACCATTCGAACAGGAAGTGCCGGTTGCGGTGCTCGACAAGATCTATGTCAGTTCGCTGTCCGGCGCCTCGATCCCGCTGTCGCAGCTGACCGAGCCCAAGATGCAGGCCGGCCCGGCCACGATCAACCGCTACAAGCTGCAGCGGCTGGTCACGGTCACCTCGTTCGTCAAGGACGGGTTCCTCGCTTCCAAGGTCAACAACGACGTGCTGGAACGGGTGCGCAAGATCCCGCTGCCGCCAGGCTATTCGCTCAGCGTCGGCGGCCAGGCCGAGGTGTCGGCGCGCAACAACACCGGCGTTGGCGGCATTGCCATGCTGGCGGTATTCGGAATCCTCTCGGTGCTGGTGCTCGAATTCGGGCGGTTCCGCGAAGTGACCGTGGTGGCGGGGGTGGTGCCGCTGGGACTGTTTGGCGGCCTGTGGGCGCTGATCATCACCGGCAATTCGCTGTCGTACCTGGCGGTGATCGGGTTCATCGCGCTGATCGGGATCGAGATCAAGAATTCGATCCTGCTGGTCGATTTCACGACCCAGCTGCGCCAGCAGGGGATGGAATTGATGGAGGCGATCGAGCGCGCGGGTGAAATCCGCTTTCTGCCGGTGCTGCTGACCTCGGTCACGGCGATCGGCGGGCTGCTGCCGCTGGCGCTGTCTGGCTCACCGCTTTATGCTCCGCTAGCCTGGGTAATCATCGGCGGGCTGGTCTCTTCGACCCTGCTCAGCCGGATCGTCATCCCGGCGATGTACCTGCTGCTGGTGCGCGGCGCACCGCCGCCGACAAGCTGAGCCGGAAGGCCATTACGGCAGTTTGTCCATCTGGTGGATGAATTGCTTGACTTTGAAGTTGTCCGGACAAATTATCCGTGCCAAGGCGGTCGCAACAAGCCCGTCAGGAGCACTCCGTTCGCATGTTTGCCGCCAATTCCTTCCTGTTCGTGCCTGGCTCGCGGCCTGACCGCTTCGCCAAGGCCCATGGCAGCGGGGCGGGGCTGACGGTGATCGACCTGGAAGATGCTGTTCCGGCCGAGGAAAAGGCGGTGGCGCGCGACAATGCCCTGGCGCAGGTTGCCAGCGGCGAAGCGGGCTGGGCAATCCGGATCAATGGCGTGGCCACGGCGGCCGGGATTGCCGACCTGGCCGCGCTGATCGCGGCTGAGCACCTGCCGCCATTCCTATTCGTGCCGATGGTCGAAAGCGCGGTGGAGATCGAGATCATTGCCCGCGCGTTGGGCGAGCGTTGCCCCGAACTGATCCCGTTGATCGAAACGCCCAAGGGCCTGCGCCAGGCGGTTGCGATTGCTTCGGCGCCAATGGTTGGCGGGGTGATGTTCGGGGGCGGGGACTTTTCGGGCGAGCTCGGCGTGGCGCTGGCCTGGGAACCGCTGCTGGCCGCGCGGCAGGCGCTGGTCCTGGCCTGTGCCGAGGCGCGGGTGCCCGCCATCGACGTGCCGTGGATCAGCCTTGACGATGAAGCCGGCCTTGCCGACGAGTGCGCCAAGGCCAAGGCGCTGGGCTTTGCTGCCAAGGCCGCGATCCACCCCAGCCAGGTGGCGGCAATCGAAGCTGCCTTTACCCCGACCGTGGCAGAAGTTGCCGAGGCCGAGGCGGCGCTGGCGGCCTATGCTGAGGCTGGGGGCAAGGCCATCCGTTTCAAGGGCAAGATGCTGGAGGCACCGCTGGTCAAGCGTTACCAGGCCGTGCTCAGCCGGAAAGGGAACTGACAGATGCGTGATGGGGCTATCGAAGTCGCACCGGGCCGCTACCGCGAGACCTTTGGTCGCTATTTCGAGGATTTCAACGTCGGCGATATCTATGAGCATCGCCCGGGCCGGACGATCAGCGAGACTGACAACACCTGGTTCAGCCTGCTGACGATGAACCAGCATCCGGCGCACTGCGATGCCGAATATGCCAGCAAGACCGAGTTCGGTAAGTGCCTGGTCGCCTCGCCGCTGACTGTGGCGATCATGACCGGCCAGTCCGTGTCCGATGTCAGCCAGAAGGCGGTTGCCAACCTGGGCTGGAAGGAAATCCGGCTGCTGAAGCCGGTTTTTGCCGGCGATACGATCTATTCCGAGACCGAAGTGCTGGAAAAGCGCGAATCCGACAAGCGCCCGCAGCAGGGCATCGTGACGATCAAGACCGTGGGCAAGAACCAGCATGGCGATGTAGTCTGCGATTTCGTGCGGATCATGCTGATCTGGAAGCGCGGCTTCGGACCTGGTGACGACTAGGGCGACGACTAAGGAGAATACCGATGGCAACCGCCGTGGACATGATGAGCGACCAGGGCCGCACGATCGATCCGGCCGAGGAAGAAGCCTTCCTCGATGCGATCGACCGCTGGATCGAACGCTCGGTCAAGCCTGTGATCCTGCACCACGACCATAACGACATCTGGCCCGAGCAATTGGTGCACGAGATGGTCGAGATGGGCCTGTTCGGCGCGACCATCGGCCAGGAATACGGCGGGCTGGGCCTGCCGGCCACGACCTATGCCAAGATCGTCATGCGGATCAGCTCCTACTGGATGGCGCTCACCGGCATCTTCAACTCGCACCTGATCATGGCTGCGGCGGTCGAGCGGTTTGGCACCCCGGCACAGAAGGCCAAGTGGTTGCCCAAGTTCGCCAGCGGCGAGATCCGCGGCGGCCTGGCGCTGACCGAACCCAATGCCGGGACCGATCTTCAGGCGATCCGCACTGTCGCGCGCCGCGATGGCGACGATTACGTCATCAACGGCACCAAGACCTGGATCTCCAACGCGCTCAACGGTTCGTGCTTTGCCCTGCTGGTCAAGACCGATCCCGATGCCAATCCGCGCTACAAGGGGATGAGCCTGTTCATCGCCGACAAGCGCGAAGGTTTCACCACTGGCAAGAAGTTCGACAAGCTGGGCTACAAGGCGATCGACAGCGCCGAGCTGATCTTTGAGGACTATCGCATTCCGGCCGACCAGCTGATCGGCGGCGTGGAAGGCCAGGGCTTCTTCCAGGCCACCGGCGGGCTTGAGCTTGGCCGCATCAACGTTGCCGCGCGCGGGGTCGGCCTCTCGGAAGGCTCGCTGCGGCTCGCCACCGAATATGCCCAGCAGCGCCAGACCATGGGCAAGCCGATTTCGGAGCACCAGGCGATCCAGCTCAAGATCGGTGAAATGGTCACCCGTGCGCGCGCTGCGCGGCTGCTGACGCTCGACGCCGCGATTGCCTATGACAAGGGTGAGCGCTGCGACCTTGAGGCCGGCATGGCCAAGTACTTCGCCAGCGAGGCGGCCGTGGCCAACAGCCAGGAAGCCATGCGGATCTACGGCGGCTACTCCTATTCCAAGGAGTATGACATCGAACGCTTCTACCGCGATTCCATGCTGATGTGCATCGGCGAGGGCACCAATGAGATGCAGCGGATGATCATCTCCAAGCAGTGGGTCAAACGGAACCCGGCGTGAGCGAGCTGCACCTTCCCCTCTCGGGCTTCCGCGTCATCAGCGCCGAACAGTACGGCGCGGGCCCCTATGGCACGATGTTTCTGGCCCAGCTGGGTGCCGAAGTGATCAAGATCGAGCCGCCGCAGAAGGACGGGCAGGGCGGGGGCGATACGGCGCGCGGCGTTGGGCCGCACTTCACGCGGCCGGGCGAAAGCGTCTATTTCCACGCCTTCAACCTCAACAAGCGCTCGCTCACTCTCGATCTCAATGCGCCCGAGGGCCAGGCCATCCTGCGTGAGCTGGCGGCGACCAGCCATGCCGTAGTCAACAACCTGCGCGGCGATCTGCCGGCCAAGCTGGGTGTGACCTATGATGCGCTGAAGGACGTCAATCCGGCGATCGTCTGCGCGCATCTCTCCGCCTATGGCCGTGACAACGCGCGGGCCAAGTGGCCGGGCTATGACTATCTGATGCAGGCCGAGGCCGGCTTCTGCGCGCTGACCGGCGATCCGGACGGAGAGCCGCAGCGGATGGGCCTTTCGATGGTCGATTTCATGACCGGCACGATCATGGCGATCGGTCTGCTGGCCGCGCTGATCGATGCCCAGCGCAGCGGGCAGGGGCGCGATGTCGATACCGACCTGCTCTCCGCCGCCGTGCACCAGACCAGCTATCCGGCGCTGTGGTACATGAACAACGGCGACGTGACGGGCCGCACCCCGCGCTCCGCCCATCCCAGCGCCACGCCGAGCCAGATGGTCAAGGCGGCGGATGGCTGGATGTTCGTGATGT
>JAJTFU010000062.1 GCA_021299075.1 Novosphingobium sp.
TCGATGCCGACCACCGCGAGATTGACCGGCACAGGTCGACCCTGGTCTGCCGGCTGTTCGACGGACCGGACGGCGCGGCCCGGCTGGCCCAGACCAACATCTACGACTGGCCCGACGACACCCGCGAGATCCGCTATTTCGACGGGGTGCTGCAGGGCGACCGGATCAACATCTCCAACGTCAACATCGATGGCTGGGTTGCGCCGCTGGCGATGGACGAGACGCAGCGCACGATCATGGTGCTGTGGACCCGCGCCGGAGCGCCCGACTTTCGCTATTACGAGATGATCACCGTGGCCGAAGACGGCCGCGCCAAGAACCGCACCTGGCACTGGTACGACAAGGGCCGGCTGTTCCAGCGCACCCTGATCAACGAGGACTATGTGACCGCCGACTGGCAGGCGCACGACGACCCTTCATTCTATGCCTTCCAGCCAAGGGCCCCGCGATGAGCCAGAGCGTACTGCTGGCGATCCATACCGTGGTCCTGGGCTACTGGCTGGGCTCGGACCTCGTCATCAACAGCGAGTATCGCTTCATCGTCCACCGCCATGACCTGCCGGTCGCGGCACGGCAGGAGATGACCGATCACCTGATGAAGGTCGATCAGCACGTGCGCTATGCCCTGGTGCTGCAGGCCATGCTCGGCACGATGCTGCTCGCCGGGCTGGGCCTGCTGCCCGTCAGCCTGGGCGGGATTGCCCTGGTTGCCGGTCTGGCCTGGCTGGGACTGGTCGAGGCGACCCATCGCACCCGCAAGTCCGCCCTGGGCCTGCGGCTCGCCCTGCTTGACCGCGTGGTGCGGTATGGCCTGGCCCTGGCGCTGCTAGCTCTGGCATTCACGCAGGCGGATTGGCCGGTCTGGCTGCGGCTGAAGCTCGGTCTCTTCGCCGGGGTAATCGGTTGCGGCTTGCTGATCCGGTTCCAGTTGATCCGGCACTTCAGCACCTGGGGCGAAGTGCTGGCAGAGGGCTCCACGCCTGAGCGCGAGGCCAGTCTGCGCGCAACCTATCGCCGGGCCACTTCGATCCTGTCCGGCCTGTGGCTGCAGGTCTTCGCCATCGCCGCGCTGGCCGTGCTGCGGCCGTTCTGACGGCAAAGGAAAGGGGCGGCAGCCTGGCTGGCCACCGCCCCTTCCTGTCATTCCACCGGCGTCAGAAGTTGACGCTGGCTTCCACGCCAAAGGTCCGCCCGCGCCGCAGCGTGGCGAAGAAGGCGCGCGGGGTGCCGGTTTCGATCTGGGCCGGCCGGCCATCGAAGGTGACCGAAGCGGCCGGCGGCAGACCAGTCGTGCCCGCGCCATAGCGCAGGTCGAACCAGCGGGTTGCCAAGGGAATCGAATCCTCGTCAGTCAGGTTGCGGCCGAACACCGCGATAGAGAACCGCTCGGTCTTGATCCCCAGCCGCGCGTTGAGCAGGAAGGCATCGCCGGTCTTCGCCAGGTTATCGACCTGGATGTACTTCGCATCCTCGTAGCTGAAGTTCGAGTTGGCGAAGAACTCCAGCCCGTTCGAATTCAGCTCCTTCGACCAGCTGACCGAACCGTTGACGATGATCGGGCTGCCCAGCGGCAGCTTGCGCCCGCTGATGTCACACAGCGCCTTGCCGGCCGGGGTCGGGTTGCGGGTATCGAAGTTCGGACGCAGGCCGCCCGAATTGAGGATGAACTCATCCGCGTCGCAGCCTTCGGTGAACTTCGCATCGACGTAGGACAGGCCCAGGTTGATCAGCAGGTTATCCGCCGGCGCAGCGGTGATTTCCAGCTCAAGCCCCTTGGTCTGCGCCTTGCCCGCGTTCGAGACGATCGAGGTGACCGCACCGGTGCCGGCCGGGTTGGGGATCGAGGTGGTCAGCTGGTAATCGGTCAGCTCGTTATAGAAGCCAGTGATGTTGACCCGCAGACGGCGGTCCAGCGCATCGAACTTCACGCCCAGTTCCCCGCCTTTGGACTTTTCAGGCAGGTAATTGACGAACTGCGTCCCCGGATACTGGGTTTCGGCGGTCACCCCGGCCGTGCCGTTGAAACCGCCGGGCTTCCGCCCCGTGGCGAAGACGGCATAGATCAGCGTGCCGCCCGGCGTGGTGTAATTGACCGTGATACGCGGATCGGTGCCCGAGAACGAACCTGCACCGCGGCAGGTGCCGGTAAAGCCAAAGGTCGAGGCCCGGCCGCTTTCCCCGGCGCAGAAGATCGAGGTGGCCGTCGAGCGGTCGATCAGCGTCTTGGTTTCCTTGGCGTGGCGCAGTTCGGCCGTGACCGACAGGGCATCGGTGATGTCCCATTCGACCAGGCCGAACACGGCCTTGTTCTCGACCGTGGCATATTGCGACAGGTCAGTTCCCAGCGCCAAACCGCCCTTGCCGCTGGCAAAGGTAATGTCGGTCGTCTGGAAGTTCTGCTTGTAATAGAACCCGCCGATCATCGCGCGGATCGGCTTGTCGTCCGGCGTGCTCAGCCGCAGTTCGGCACTGACGTCCTTCTGCACGTCGCGATTGGAGTTGGCGAAGGCCGGCTCGGTGTTGAGGGTCGAGGCCAGCGTCCCGCCGAAATAGGCGAAGGCATCCGAATGGTCGGAGTCGGTCCCGAAATAGTTGTAGTTCTTGCGCCAGCCGCCCAGCGCATGGACCGTCCAGCCCGATCCGCCGACATCCCAGTCGAACACGGAGGTGACCAGGACCTGCTTGTTCTCGATCCCGTCAAAGGCAGTGCCATCGCGGGTGCCGAAGCTGGGGCTGATCAGCAGCGGATCGGTGTTGAGCCGCACGTTGTTCGGCTGCGGCTGGATCGTGCCGCAGAAGAACTGGTTGGTATTGGTCGAGCTGAGCACCGCCGGGGCCAGCGGCACGAATGGCGAGGCTGTGCGATAGCGCGGTGAGCGGAAGCCAGGCTTGCAGTTGTTGGCAGAAGCGCCCTGGAGGAAGATCGCCAGCGGACCATCCTCGTCGTGCTGCCAGTTGACACGGGTACGCCACTTGATGTCGCTCGACGGTTCAAGCTGCAGAGTCAGATAGGCCGAGGTGGTCTTTTCGTTGCCGACCTTCTTGCCGGTCAGCTGGTTGGTATACTCACCGCCGTACTTGTAGAACCGGCCACCTGCGCGGAAGCCGAAGACATCGGGCACGATCTGCCCGCTGACCGACCCGGAAATCTCGTACTCGTCATGCTCGGCCACCCGGCCGCGCGCCGAAACGGTCAGGTCCTTGCTGGGATCCTTGGTGATATAGTTGATCGCGCCGGCATAGGTATTGCGGCCATAGAGGGCCGACTGCGGGCCCTTGATCACTTCAACCCGCTCGATCGACTGCGGATCGAAGCCCTGGATATCGCCCTGGTAATAGACGCCATCGACGAAATAGGCCGCGCCGGTTTCCACGCCGGCCTGCACGCCGGCCAGGACGTTCGATTGCCCGCGAATGACCGGACGATCGGTGCTGCGCCCGAAGGCCTGGCTGAAGCTGATGCCGGTCGACTGCTTGGCGAAATCGTCGATCGAGGTGAGCCCCAGTTCGTTGATCTTCTCGGACGTCACCACCGAAACCGCGACCGGTGCGTCGGACAGCGTTTCGGCCGTCTTGCGGGCCGTCACGACGATGTCCTTGATCGCGCCGTCATCTTCGGTCGGGGCATCCTGGGCCATGGCCAGGCTCGGCGTGAACACCGTTGCCGCCAGCAGCATCACGCGCAGCGAACGCTTCATAAAATCCACCTCCCTATTGGCGGGCGATTCCCGCCGATGGGAAAGCTTCGACAGGTGGACAAAAGTTGTCCAGACAATTCACACAGCGAACATAACTTGTCCGGACAACTGTGGCACGTCAGCAACTACGGTCTGGAAAAGGATCAGGGGATCGGTTTGACCGCCCCCAGATAGGAAGTGACCACCAGCAGCAGGTAAGTCAGCCAGACCCACCAGCGGGTCTTGTCCATGGTCTTGCGCAGCGGGACCTCGGTTTCGTCGCTCGATCCTTCAGCCAGCAAGCGGCCAAGCTGGGCGCCGACCGGCTTGAACGATACGTCGATCATGATTGCCGCCGCAAAGATCGCCCCGAACAGCAGCGCCTTCCAGGCCAACCAAGTTGGCGCAATCGGGTGGCCGGTCAGCACCGATTCAAGCCCCAGCCAGAGATAGCCGGCGCAGAGCAGGTAGCGGATCCAGCCCTCGATCCGGCGGTTTCGCGCGGCTCGCGGGGTCATGTCATGGGCGTGAGCATCGAAAACCAGCCACAGCCAGACCGCCGCGATCGCCCAGCCGAACCAGACGATGGCGATCGGCAGGTCCCACCAGCCGCCCATGTAGGATACCGACAGCGACAGCGGCACCATCAGCGCCCAGGCTGCACGCGGCGTCAGATCGACGATCACCAGCAGCTTGAGCAGCGCGATCCGCTGGTCAAGCGTATAGAGCTCACGCTTGCGGAAGTGCTGGCCCAGCAGGAACACCCCGACATCCGCCCCCAGCCACAGCACGAACAGCAGCAGGTGGACATAGACCAGCGTCGGATAGGCAAGGTCGGCAAGGCTCATGACTCGGTTCCCCCGGCAATTGTTGTCCGGACATCACCACATTTCGCAACTTGACAAAAGCAGAAATGTCCGGACAACTTTGGTCTCGCGGGATGGAAACCCTCAATGCGCGACCCGTCACAATAAGCGGGCGCAGGGATCGATCTAACAGGGAAGGACCGACGATGACCCGTACTGCACTGCTGAGCGCCGTTTCGCTTGTCGCCATGCTGGCCACCCCGGCCCAGGCGCAGGAAGCGGCAGACAATGACCAGGGGCTTGAGGACATCGTCGTCACCGCCCAGCGCCGCGCCGAAAGCGCGCAGGACGTGCCGATCGCGATTACCGCTTTCAACGCCGAGACGCTTGCCACCCGCGGGATCAACACCGCGCTGGATGTCACCCAGTTCGTCCCGAACCTGGTCGGCCTCAACAACACCGGTCTGGGAACGGCCAACGCCTATTACCTGCGCGGGGTCGGCAACACGGAATCGATCGCGACCTTCGATCCGCCGATCGGCACCTATATCGATGACGTCTACATCAGCCGCCAGAACGCCAACAACTTCAGCTTCTTTGATGTCGAGCGGGTCGAGGTGCTGCGCGGGCCGCAGGGCACGCTGTTCGGCCGCAACACCACTGGCGGCGCGATTGCCGTGGTGATGAAGGATCCGGGTGACACGACGGGCGGCTACTTTGAAGCCGGCTTCGGCTCCTACCAGCGCAAGCTGGTCCGCGGCTCGGTCGACCTGCCGGTTTCCTCGTCGCTGTCGTTCAAGATTTCGGCTTACTGGCAGGACGACAAGGGTTACGCCAAAAACACCACGACCGGTGAAACCATCAACGAGAATGATGGCTGGGGCGCCCGCCTGGGCGTGAAGGCCGCACTGACCGACAGCATCACCTGGCGCGCCAGCTACATGCACAGCTACGCCGATGCCTCGAACGTCGCCAACTTCGATTGCGATCCGGCCAATCCAACCAACTGCGATGGTCGCTTCGTCACGACCGGCCTGCGCAAGGTCAACGATTTCGGCGGGCGCTTTACCGGTCGCAAGGACGATTTCGGCATGGGCAACAAGGCCGAAATGGACATGATTACGTCCAACCTCGAAATCGGCGCGGGCGATAATGCCAAGGTCAACCTGATCACCGGCTATCTCAACATGTCGCAGCGCTTTGCGCTCGACTTCTCCGATGGCCGCGCCCTGCCCAGCCTGACTGTGCCCACGCCGCCGGTTCGGGGCTACACCCTGGGCGGCTTCGTGATCGCCAACGATGGCAAGCACAAGCAGTTCACCCAGGAAATCAAGCTGTCCGGATCGCTCGGCGATGGGCTGATCGATTACGTCACCGGTGTCTTCTACATCAATGAGAAGAACGACACGGACTTTGCCGACCTGTTCAACCTGGGCCTCGCCCCGCCGCCGGCCGGTTTCCCGTTCCTGCTGGCTGACCGGCGCCTGAAGAACAATACCGAAGCCTGGGCCGGCTATGCCCAGGTTGACGTCAACGCCACCGAAGCGCTGACCCTGACCGCCGGGATCCGCTACACCGACGAAGAGAAGACCTTCAACATCACTGACAACCGCGCCAGCTGCAACGATGGCACGGTTGAGGCGACCTGCCTGGTCAACGGCAATCTGCGCGCCACCAACGGCGTTGCCATCCCGACCACGATCCGTACCAAGGTCTGGACCCCGCGCTTTGCGATCAACTACAAGATGAACGACGATGTCCTGCTGTTCCTCAGCGCGACCAAGGGCTTCAAGTCGGGCGGCTGGAACGCCCGCGCCACGGCCCCGTCGGAAGCCCTGCCGTTCGGTCCGGAAACCGCCTGGTCCTATGAAGCCGGCGTCAAGGCTGACCTGATGGACAACCGCCTGCGCGTTAACCTGACCGGCTTCCTGCTGGATATCGAAGGCCTACAGACGCCTTCGGCCTTCACCCGCGCCAACGGCTCGATCGCCTTCATTACCCGCAACTTCGCGAACTATCGCAACAAGGGGCTTGAACTCGAAGTCACTGCCCGTCCTGCCGATGGCTTCACCCTGTTCGGCTCGGTCGGGTACATGGATGACGAATACCGGTTGGACTCCAGTGCCGCGGCTTTTGACCTTTACGGGGTTCAGGCCGTGGCCGGCCAGCTCGCGGCCTGCCGCGTCCAGCTTGCCGCCGGGCGCACCCCGGTGGGCAGCGGCGCTGACAACGCCACGGCATGCGGCGTCGGCATCGTTGCTCCCGATGGCACCCTGGCCGAACCGGTCCGCAGCCCGGCCTGGACCATGGCCTTTGGCGCCAGCTACGAAGCTCCGCTGGGCGGCGGGCTTTCACTGGTCCCCTCGGTCAACGCCAGCTGGCGCGCCGATAGCGAAACCGGGACCAGCGGGGTCAGCTTCTACAGCCAGCCCTTCACCAGCGCTGGCGGTGTCACCTACGGCGGCAATCTGACCGGTCTGGGCAACTTCGTGACCGGCTCGTTCAGCAAGGCGCGCTGGATTGCCAATGCCTCGATCACGCTGAAATCCGAAGCCGGCTGGCAGCTGGTGGCAGAGTGCAAGAACTGCTTCGATCAGGAAGCGGTAGAAAGCACCCTCGCCAACGTCCTTTACCTGAACCCGCCGCGGACCTGGGCGATCCGGGCCAAGTACGACTTCTGATGAAGCACCCGGCTGCGGCGGCAATAGTCCTTCTTGCCGCCGCGGCCCACAGTCCGGCGCAAGCCGGTGTGGCCGCCGATCACGGTGTCGCTCCCTGGAGCGAGGCAGTGGTCGGCGTCGCTGCATTTGCGCCAATCACCAGTCTGCTGCGCGCCGAAGGGAGCTGGAGCCGCAAGGCCGCCGGCAAGGTCGATCGCGCCGAGCTGGCCGCCTGGAACCTGCCCCCCAAGGCCAGCGCCACCTTTGAACGCTGGTGCGCCCCGCAGGCCAGCAGCGGCTGCATTCGCTTCGTCCGCTTTGCCGGTGTCGCCCAGCGCCCGGTGCGGCTAGCGGCGCGGGCCTGGGATCCGGGCGGGATCTATTCGCTGATGGTCCGATCAGACAATGTCCCGGCGCTGTTCGACGCAGCGATCAAGGCCGGCTGGTGGGCGGAAAGCGAACCGGTGCGCTTCACTTTTGGCGCCTCCGACCTGCGCAACGTGGTGCTGACCGGCCCGCACGGGATCAACATCGCGGTCTACCAGCGCGTCAGCCCGCCCTTCACCGCCTTCCCGGTCGGGCGGATCAGCCATGCCTTCAACTCGATGCGGATGGTCAGCAACAAGGGCCGTGCGCGCGATTTCTACCTGAACAACCTGGGCTTCGAACTGGTGTTCGACAGCGATCGCGAGCCGCCGGAGCCAGCGCGCTCCAACTTCGGCATTCCGCTCAACTACACCCCCCGGATCCCCCGTGCCGCTGCCGCGCTCCAGCCGGTGCCGGGCGAGACGGGGCGGGTCGAGGTGATGGAGATGCAGGGCTTTACCGGTACCAGCCAGTCAGCCCATGCCAGCCCGCCCAACCTGGGCGTGCTGCTGCTGCGTTTCCCGGTCCGCGATCTGGCCGCCTATCGCCGCGCGGTCGAGGCCAAGGGGACGGCCATTGCCTATGCCGCCACCGGCGTAAGGATCACGGGCCTTGGCACGGTTGACCTCTTCGCCGTGCGCGACCCCGATGGGAACCTGACCGAATTCTACCATGCGCACTGAGCTCAATCCCCTGCCCCGCCGCCGCGGCCGCATTTCCTATCGCCACAGCAGCGACAATGCCGAATGGGGCTTTGAAGATTTCAGCCTGACCCGCGATGGGGCCGGTGGCCGGTGCCTGTCGGTCCACTGCGAAATGGCCTTCGATGCCGAGCACGTCGTGCGCGAGACGGTGCTCAGCGTCGATGCCGCGTTCCAGCCGCTCGACGCCTATGTCCGCATCCTCAACCACGGGGTGCCGACCGGCTCGGGCTGGTTCCGCTTTGGCGATGACGAGGCTGAGGTCGAAAGCTTTACCCGCGACCAGGGCCGGATCACCCAGCGCGTGCCGATCCAGAAGCCGATGCGCGGCTTTGGGGTCCATGCGCTGATGGGCGATGGCTGGCTGGCGGCCAGCTTCCCGTTCGAGCGCGGCGCCGGCCACACCCATTTCCTGGGCAACCGCAACCTGCTGCACAGCCTGCACCACTTTGGCGCGACCGGGCCAAGGCTCGAAATATCCGCCAGTGGACTAACCTACATCGGGCGCGAGACAATCGCGGTGCCGGCTGGCACCTTCGAATGCCACCGCCTGGCCTTTACCGGCATGACCAATGCCCACCCGCCCTACCACATGTGGATCAGCGCGGATGGGGATTACCTCTACGTCCAGGGTGTGGTCGAAGGGTACATGGATTCGCTGTTCGTGCTTGAACAGCTTGAGGGAGAACCGCTGGGATGAGCGCGCAGAAGTCCGAATTCGCGATGGGCTGGAAGGTCCTGCTGGCCGGCCTGGTCGGCGTGGCCTGCGGCGCCTCGCCCTTGCCGTTCAACACGATCGGTTTCGTGCTGGCGCCGCTGAAAGAGGAATACGGCTGGTCCTTCGCCCAGACTTCGCT
>JAJTFU010000063.1 GCA_021299075.1 Novosphingobium sp.
TCCCGACCATCACCAGGGCGCCGCCACCGCCTGCGGTTGCCGCCAGCCCCGCGCCAGGCGCTTCACCGAAAATGGCGCCCGATCCCGGCCCCGCCCCCGGAGCGCCCAAGACCTTGGCCCAGCCGCCCGCGCGGTTTGCCTGGCCGGTCAAGGGCGAGATCCGCCGTGATTTTGTCGCGCGCGGCGGAAGCAAGGCCTTCCATGACGGAATCGACATCAAGGCTGACAAGGGCACCGCTGCCCGCGCCGCTGCCGCCGGGACGGTGATCTACGCCGCGCAGGGGCCGAAGGAATATGGCCTGACCGTGATCATCCATCACGGTGGACGCTGGACCACGACCTATTCCTTCCTCGACAAGATCACGGTCAAGGATGGTGACAAGGTCAAGGCCGGCGAACGCGTCGGGCTGGTGGGCGAGACCGGGCTGGCGACCGAACCGCAGCTCCACTTCGAAGTCCGGCGGAACCGCGTCGCGCTCGATCCGGTTAAGTACCTGCCGAAAGCAGACTAGCCGACCGCAACAAATAAAGCGCTTGACCCTGACATGATGTAAAGGTGCAGACGACCCAGCGTCATCGCAGGAGTCGAATCACATGACGCAGCACCACAACTGCCACGCGCACCCCGCCCCAGCCGCCGATGCCGGGCACAGCCACCTGGTCCACGATCCCGTTTGCGGGATGACCGTTGATCCGCACAAGTCGCCCCACCATGCCCAGGTTGACGGGCAGGACTGGCATTTCTGCAGTGCCGGATGCCAGACCAAGTTCATCGCCGATCCGCAGCGCTACCTTGAACCGCAGCCGGAAGTGGCGGTGCCGGAAGGGACGATGTGGACCTGCCCGATGCATCCCGAAGTGCGGCAGGATCATGCTGGCCCCTGCCCGATCTGCGGCATGGCACTGGAACCGGAACTGGTGACCGCCGACAGCGGACCGAGTCCGGAGCTGGCGGACATGACCCGGCGCTTCTGGATCGCCCTGGCGCTCACGCTCCCCGTCTTCGTGCTGGAAATGGGCAGCCACCTGTTCCCTGCGCTGCATCACCTGGTACCGATGGAGCGCTCGATCTGGATCCAGCTCGTGCTGGCTACGCCGGTGGTGCTGTGGGCCGGCTGGCCGTTCTTCGAGCGCGGCTGGGCCTCGCTCAAGACCCGCAACCTCAACATGTTTACGCTAATTGCCATGGGGACCGCCGTCGCATGGAGCTATAGCATCGTCGCCACGCTCGCACCGGGCCTGTTCCCGCCGGCCTTCCGCGCCGACGACGGAACTGTCGCGGTCTATTTTGAGGCGGCGGCGGTGATCACGGTGCTCGTGCTGCTGGGCCAGGTGCTCGAACTGCGGGCGCGCGAACGCACTTCCGGCGCGATCAAGGCGCTGCTGAACCTGGCGCCCAAGACCGCCCGCCGCATGCTGCCCGGCGGCGAGGACGAGGAAGTCCCACTTGAGCAGATCATGGTCGGTGACCGGTTACGCGTGCGCCCGGGCGAAAAGGTCCCGGTCGATGGCACGGTCGAAGACGGCCGCTCCGCGCTTGATGAAGCCATGGTCACCGGTGAAGCCATGCCGGTCGCCAAGGCAAAGGGCGATACGGTCATCGGCGGAACCCTGAACCAGACCGGCGCGCTGGTGATCACGGCCACCAAGGTTGGCCGCGATACGATGCTGTCGCGGATCGTGCAGATGGTCGCCGAAGCGCAACGCTCGCGCGCGCCGATCCAGCGCATGGCCGATCAGGTCGCCGGCTGGTTTGTCCCGGCGGTCATCGCGGTTGCGGTACTGGCGTTTGCCGGCTGGTCGCTGTGGGGCCCGGAGCCGCGCTTCGCCCACGGCCTGGTTGCGGCAGTGGCCGTACTGATCATCGCCTGTCCCTGTGCCCTGGGGCTGGCCACGCCAATGTCGATCATGGTCGGCATCGGCCGCGGCGCCGGGCAAGGCGTGCTGATCCGCAATGCCGAAGCGCTCGAACGGCTGGAGAAGGTCGATACCCTGGTGGTCGACAAGACCGGCACCCTGACCGAAGGCCACCCGGTGGTGACCGCGATCGTGCCGGTGCCGGGCCAGTCTGACGAGCAGCTGCTCCGCCTGGCCGCAGCGGTTGAGCGTGCGTCCGAGCATCCGCTGGCCCAGGCGATTGTCGCGGCAGCACGGCAGCGGGGCATCGCCCTGCCCGAAGTTGCCGACTTCGATTCGCCGACCGGGCGCGGCGCGATCGGCACGGTTGATGGCCAGCGGATCGTGCTCGGCAATGCCGCCTTCCTGCACGAGCACGGTGTGGTCACCAAGGCCTTTGCCGCGACGGCCGAACAGCACCGCCGCGACGGCGCGACGGCGATCTTCGTCACCGTGGATGGCCAGCCGGCAGGGATCATCGCGATCGCCGATCCGATCAAGCCGACCACGCCCGCCGCGCTGGCCGCGCTGCAGCAGGAAGGCCTGCGGATCGTGATGCTGACCGGTGACAACCGCACCACGGCCGAGGCCATTGCCGCCAGGCTGGGCATCCGTGAGGTTGAGGCCGAAGTGCTGCCCGACGAAAAGGCCGCCGTGGTTGCGCGCCTGCGCAGCGAAGGCCGGATCGTCGCCATGGCCGGTGACGGCGTCAACGATGCCCCGGCGCTGGCCGCCGCCGATGTCGGCATCGCGATGAGCACCGGATCGGACATCGCGATCGAGAGCGCCGGCGTTACTCTGCTCCAGGGCGATCTGGGCGGGATTGTCCGGGCGCGGCGGCTCAGCCGGGCAACGATGGCGAATATCCGCCAGAACCTGGTCTTTGCTTTTGCCTACAACGCGGCAGGTGTGCCGGTGGCGGCAGGCTTGCTCTACCCGGTCTTCGGGCTGCTGCTTTCGCCGATGATTGCGGCAGCGGCGATGGCCCTGTCCTCGGTCAGTGTGGTCAGCAACGCGCTGCGGTTGAATGGAGTGCGGCTGTGAATATCGGAGCAGCATCCCGCGCCAGCGGCGTCTCGCAGCGGATGATCCGCCATTACGAGCAGATCGGGCTCATCCCGGGCGCACCGCGCCGCGACAGCGGCTATCGCGATTACAGCGAGGCCGATGTTCACCGCCTGCGCTTTATCGCCAATGCCCGCGACCTGGGCTTTGCGATCAGCGAGATCGGAACCCTGCTGGCGCTATGGTCCGACCAGGACCGCGCCAGCAGCGAGGTGCGCAGCCTGGCCCTGGCCCATGCCGAGGAACTGGGCCGCAAGGCGCGGGCACTCGAGGCCATGCGCCAGACGCTGCTGACTCTGGCCCAGCAATGCCATGGCGATGATCGCCCGGATTGCCCGATCCTCCAGCGACTGGAGGACTAGACCGGCTTGAAGGTGACCCTGAGCCCGTCCTTGGGCTTGGGGATCGGCCAGGGCTGCCACTGCGGCTCGTAACCGGGTGCTATAGGCAAAGTGCAGCCCCAGGCACATGTGCGCCCCGCCACCAAACGGGACCCAGGCGTACTTGTGCCGCCCCGCGACCTGATCAGGTGTGAAGCGCATGGGATCGAACTTGGCCGGCTCGGGCCAGTGCTCTTCTTCCATGTGGACCGCCGCCGGGCTGATGCCAACGGGGGTGCCGGCCGGCACGCGCACGCCCTTGAAGGTAAAGTCCTTCAGCGCGCGGCGCGGCAGCGAGGGCACCGGCGGGATCAGCCGCAGCGCTTCCTTGAAGGCCATCTCGGTCAGCTCCAGCTTGCCAAGATCGTCATAGGACAATGGCCGCCCTTCCCCGCCAGTCACGGCCAGGATTTCAGCGCGCAGCTTGTCCTGCCATTCGGGGTTTTTGGCCAGCAGCCAGACCAGCGAGGTGGCCGAGCTGGTGATCGTGTCATGCGCCGCCATCATCAGGAAGATCATGTGATCGACCACTTCGTCGACCGGCAGCAGGCTGCCATCCTCGCGCGTGGCGGTGGCGAACTGGCTGAACATGTCCTGGCCGCCGCCAGCCTCACGCCGCTTCAGAGTTTCGCGGGTGAAGTAATCGAGCAGGAACTTGCGCCCCGCCACACCGCGACCCATCGCGGTGAAGGGCAAGGGCTTGCGCACCACGCCGATCGAGGCCTGGACCATGTCGACGAAGGCCTTGTTGATCGCATCGGCTTCGGGCCCCAGCGGCACGCCCAGGAAGCTGTCTGCCGCCAGGTCCAGCGTCAGCTGCTTGATCGCCGGATAGAACAGGATTTCCTGCCCGCGCCATTCCTCGGCCCGGGCGGAAATCCCGGCGTTGAGCGCGCCCGAATAGTGCCGCATCGGCCCCGGCTTGAAGGCGATCGACAGCGCGCGGCGATCGGCGCGGTGGTGATCGAAATCGAGCAGCATCAGCCCGCGCGGGAACAGCAGGTCGAGCACCGGGCCCCAGCCCTGTTCGGACGAGAAGATTTTGTCACGATCGAACAGCACCAGCTCGTTGGCATCGGCGCCGAACATGATCACCCCGCGCCGACCGAAGCTGTTGTTGCGATAGATATCGCCGTACTTGGCGCGCATCCGGTTGCCGAAGGCGGAGGGGTCCGCCAGCAGTTCCAGCGTATTGCCCAGGATCGGCCAGCCGTCCTCGCCCGGGATATGCGCCAAGGCATCCTTGGGCAGCGACTGGTTCCAGTGGGTAAACTTCGGAGCTTCGGGTGCAAGCGTGGCCATGGGTGGTCCTTTGGGCGTTACTGACAGCGATGTAACTTAATCGAACGATTAAATCCATCCCCCAAGCTCGCGCCGCACCAGCGCCTCGAGCATGGCCATCCCCGCATGCGACGTATTAAGGCAATCGAGCGCGGCAAATTCAAGCCCCCCGGCCTCCTCAAACACTTCACGCCCGCGGATTGCCAGCTCCTCGCACGTTTCCAGACAGTCGGCCGAGAAGCCCGGCGCAGCGATGGCGAGGCGCTTGATCCCGCCGGTGGCGAGCGCGGTCAACGTGTCTTCGGTATAGGGCTCCAGCCACTTGGCCCGGCCAAACCGCGACTGGAAGCTGGTTTCGACCCGCAGTTCCGGAAAATCCGCCTTGAGCGCTTCACCAACCAGCCGGGCGGTCTTGCGGCACTGGCAATGATAGGGATCGCCCATGTGCAGCGTCCGCTCGGGCATGCCGTGGAAGGACAGCAGCAGCACTTCCGGCACAAATGGCAGCGCGCGGAGCTGGCGGGCCAGGTCATCGCGCAGCGCGGTGATGTGCAGCGGATCGTCGTAATATGGCGGCACGGTGCGGGTGCTGGGCTGCCAGCGCATGGCCGCCAGCTGCTTGCCCAGTTCGTCGATCACCGTCGCCGTCGTTGCGCCCGAATATTGCGGATAGAGCGGAGCGACGAGGATCCGCTCGCAGCCCGCCGCCTTCATTTCGGCGAGGACCTTGCCCATCGCCGGATTGCCATAGCGCATCGCCCAACGGACCGTGATACCCCGGCCGAGCTGTTCCTGCAGCGCTTCGGCCTGGGCCTTGGTGATGCTGGCGAGCGGTGAGCCATCCGGGCCCCAGACCTGCGCATAGGCATGGGCCGATTTCTTCGGCCGGACATTGAGGATGATCCCGTTGAGGATCGGCCACCAGACCAGCTTAGGAATCTCCACAACGCGCGGGTCCGACAGGAATTCCTTGAGATAGCGGCGAACGGCCTTGGGCGTCGGCGCATCGGGCGTGCCAAGGTTGACCAAAAGCACGCCAACCTTCGGCGCGACGACAGGCGGGTGGCCGGCAGGCAGGTTCATGCAAGTTCCCCGGTAAGCGGCAAGGTGTGCATGCGGGTCGAACCCGCAGAGAAAAGCGCGTTGGCAATGGCCGGCGCGGCAACGGCGACGCCCAGTTCGCCCGGATCGAACGGCGGCGCGGCGCCTTCGATGAATTCAACCTCGATCTCCGGACAATCGGCCAGCAGCGGCAGACCGAGCTGGCTGAGCCGTCCGGACAGCGGCAGGCCATCGGCATAGGCCGTGGTCTGCCCGCGGGCCAGGCCCAGACCGAACAGCAGCCCGCCTTCGACCTGCTGACGGGCGATATCGAGGTTCACGATCCGGCCGATGTCGAGCACGGCGGTCAGCTTGTCGACCCGGATCCCGCGCTCGTCGCGCCGGGCCGACGCGACCAATGCGATGCGGCCTTCGCGGTCATTCAAAGTCATGCGATGACAGGCGAGGCCCTGGCCGGACCCGCCGCGTCCGCCGCTCCATTCGGCCAGCGTTGCAGCGCGCTGCAGACAGGTGGCAAGGCGAATGTCCTGCCCCAGCATCGCCATGCGATAGGACAGCCCTTCGCGGCCCGACCGCGCGGCCAGTTCATCGACAAAGGTCTCGATCAGGAAGCAGCCCAGCGCGGCGGCATTGCCGCGCAGCCGCCCGGTTGACAGCGGCAGGGCGACGGGGACGTGCTCAACCACCAGATGCGGGATCGTGTAAGGCGGCACGCAACCAGCCAGGCCAAGCGGGTCGGCCCGCTCCTGCGCGGCGCGGGCGGCCTGCGGCTCCTGTCCATCAAACAGCCGTGCGCCGAATTCGGGCGTGGTGCCGGGCATGGCGACCCGCACTTTCAGCGCGGTTAGCCCGCCATCCGGGCCAGTCTGCGCGGCCAGCGCGGCCTGCGCTGGCGCGCGCGGCAAGTCGCGAACAGCTTCCTGCCAGCGCGACCAGGTAAGCTGGACCGGCTTGCCCACTTCGCGCGCAATGATCGCGGCTTCGACGGCGTGCGGCGTATCGAGCCGCGCATCGAAACTGCCGCCGGCTGGGGCGGGATAAAGTACCACGTCATCGAGCGACCGATCGAGCGCGGCGGCCACGGCCTGGCGTGTGGCCTGCGGAGCCTGGCTCGCCACCCACAGCTCGACCCGGTCATCGCTAACCCGCGCCGTCGCGCTGGCGGTTTCGAGCGGGGCGTGAAGCGCCGGGGCAATCCGATAGAGCCGCGCCAGATCGAAGGGCGCGCGCAGCGTGTCGGCATCGCCAAGCTCGGCGATGATCGTCGCCGCGCGGCTGCGCAGCGCATCGCCAAGCAGCCGTTCGATCGCGGCGCTATCCGCCTTTTGCTGCGCAGCAAAATTGGGTGCGATCAGTGTCAAGGCGCGCTCGGCCGACCACCAGTCCCGCGCCACGGCAGCCAGCCAATCCGGGCCTTCGACCAGCTGCAGCATACCTTTTATCGGTGCAGCATTTTTTGCAGCATAGGTACCAAGCCGGGCCTCACCCTGCGGCGCATGGCGGATCGCGGCGAAGACCATATCGGGCAGCCGCACATCGCCGGCAAAGACATAGCCGCCATCGACCTTGGCCGGCAGATCGAGCCGCGGGAATTTTGGCCGCGCGCCTTCCGGTTGATCGACTGCGCGCTCCGCCACCGGGGCCGGACGCAGCACCGGCGGATCGGGCGGATCGAATTCGATCGCTTCGTCGACCAGTTCGGCAAAGCTGGCGCGCTGCTTGCCGTGAGTCACAAAGCCGTCCTTGGCCTCGCACTCTTCCCAGGCGACGTCCCAGCGCTCGGCCGCTGCCATTGACAGCATGGCACGGGCCGCGGCCGCGGCGGCCCGCACTGCGTCTTCGTGTGCAGCCAGGCTGCTGCCGTCGGCCGTGACCATGAAGGCCTCGCGCTCGCCAAACCGCCTCGCCAGCGTGCCGTCCTCCCCTGCGGCCAGGTCTGGCAGCAACGGCATCCACAGGCTGCGCCACTGCGCGGCCAGCGGCGCATTGGCATAGGCCCCACTCAAGGGTGCCGGCTGGGCCGCAATCTGGCGCCAGTCCGCCCCCAGCTCCACCGCCACGATCTGCGCGATCTGCGTGGTGATGCCCTGCCCCATTTCGAGATCGGGCACGGCTACCGTAACCACCCCGTCGCGGCCAATGCGCAGCCAGGCGTTGAAGACCTGCTCACCCTCGCTCGCGGCCAGCGGCGGATCGAACCGGCGCGGGGTCAGCGCCCAGGCGACCAGCAGGCCGCAGGCTGCCCCGGCTCCGATCAGAATGCCGCGCCGCGAAAGCCGCATCAGCTGTTGTCCAGCCAGGTCGCCACGCGCCGCGCGAGCGCCAGGAAGGCTTCGGCCTGCGGGCCTTCGCCGGCGGCAGGCGGCACGCCGGCATCGCTGGCCTGCCTGATCGCCATATCGAGCGGGATCCGGCCCAGGAAGGCATGACCGAGCCGCGCCGCTTCCGCCTCGGCCCCGCCGCTGCCGAAGGGATCGGAGCTTTCACCGCAGTGCGGGCAGACATAGCCGGCCATGTTCTCGACCAGGCCGATCACCGGCACCTGGCCAACCTCGAACAACTGCATTGCCCGGGTCGCGTCGATCGGCGCCAGGTCCTGCGGCGTGGAGACGATCACCGCCCCGGCCGGCTTGTGGCGCTGGAGCATGGTCAGCTGCACATCGCCGGTCCCCGGCGGCAGATCGACCACCAGGATTTCGGCCGCGCCCCAATCGGCATCAACCAGCTGGCCCAGTGCATTGCCGGCCATCGGCCCGCGCCAGGCAATCGCCTTGCCGGGTTCGATCAGGTTGCCCATCGACAGCACGCCGACACCGAATTCGGTCGGCACCGGGATCAGCTGCTTTTCGCGAGCATCGGGGCGCTTGCCCTCAGTCCCCAGCAGGCGCGGCTGCGACGGGCCATAGATGTCGGCATCGACCAGCCCGACCTTGCGCCCGAGCCGCGCCAGCGCGACCGCCAGGTTGGCCGAAACGGTCGACTTGCCGACCCCGCCCTTGCCCGATCCGACCGCGATGATCCGGCGGCGAGGCTTGTCCGCCATCATCGCCACGCGCACTTCGCTGACACCGGGTGCCGCGGCGAGCGCGTCCTTGATCGCGGCCTCCAGCCGCTCACGCTCGATCGCGTCAAAACCGCTGGCGTCGAGGATCACGGTAGCGGCGCCATCGGCCAGCCGCAGCGACTGCAACCGGGCCTGGGCCAGCGGGGGCAAAAGGGACTTCAAGGCATCACTGTCGCTCAAGATGAGGCTCCGTTTGTTGATGCCAGCCCCCTAGCAAGGAAAAAGCGCAGCGAGACCCTGTTTTTTGGTCCAGCACTTCCTATAACGAGGTGCATGAGTGGAATAGGCAGTTTCAGGCCAGGCCAATGGCTGGCCATGGCCGGGCGCAAGAGCCCATGGGGCAATGGAAACAACGCTGGTGGCAGCGGCGGGAACGAACCGCCTGCGGCCCCGCCCGGCGATGGCACGCCAGCGGGCGATCCGCCGGGCGCGCCGGGACCGCGCAATCCTTGGCTCAAGCCCGATGACTATACCGGTGAGCGGCGCTCCCCGAACATCGAGGACATCTTCCGCAGCAAGCGGAAGGGCCCCGGCGGCGGCGGTGGCGGTGGCGGCGGTTTCCCCTCGCTCCCCCCGCGCGCCAACGGCAAGAGCTGGTGGCCGGTCATCCTGGGCGGCGCAGCGCTGCTGTGGCTGTTCAGCAGCTCGACCCACCAGCTCAGCCCCAAGGAGCAGGGCATCGTCACGACCTTCGGCAAGTACAGCCGCACGATCGGTTCGGGCGTGAACTTCACGGCGCCCTGGCCGTTCCAGAATGTCCAGACGCGCGATGTCACCTCGGTCACCAACGATGTGATCCCCGAGGGTGAGGGCGAGAACCTGGTCCTGACCAGTGACCAGAACCTGATCGACCTGTCGTATCAGGTGCGCTGGAACATCAAGAACCTGGAGCAGTTCACCTTCGCCTCGACCGATCCGGAGAACACGGTGCGCGACGTGGCCGAGGCTGCGATGCGCCTGTCGGTGGCCGAAGTGCCGCTGAAGGCGGTCTGGGACGGCACCGGCCGCGGCCAGCTTGAAGCCAATACCCGCCGCCGGATGCAGGACATCCTCGATGCCTACCGCGCCGGGGTCAACGTGATCGGGGTCGATATCAAGAAGGCCGACCCGCCGGAAAAGGTGGCCGACGCCTTCCAGAAGGTCAACGTCGCCCAGCAGCTGGCCGAGCGTGACAAGAACAATGCCCAGGCCTGGGCCCAGCAGACCCTGGCCCGCGCCGAGGGTGAGGCCGCGGCCTTTGACAAGGTCTATGCCGAATACAAGCTGGCGCCCGAAGTTACCAAGCGCCGGATGTATTACGAAACCATGGAGCGCGTGCTGTCTGCTAATGACAAGGTCGTGGTCGAAGCCAATGGCGTGACCCCCTATCTGCCCCTGCCGGAACTGCGCCGCCGTGCGCAGGATCCTGCGCCTGCTGCGGGAGGCCAGTGATGCTGAGCGACCTGTGGCAGCGCAGCAAGGGCACCGTGCTCGCGGTCGGCGCGGCGGCAATCGTCGCCATGTCCTCGATAGTGATCGTGCCCGAAACCCAGCAGGTGGTGGTGGTGCGGCTGGGTGAACCGGTCCGCAAGATCAACGCCTTCAAGCCCAACCAGGAATTCGGCAGCACCGGCGCCGGGATCAGCTGGCGCATTCCGTTCATCGAACAGCTGGTCTGGATCGACAAACGGTTGCTCTCGTTCCCGATGGAACGCCAGACCGTGCTTTCGACCGATCAGTTGCGGCTAGAAGTGACGGCCTATGCCCGCTTCCGGGTTATCGACCCGGTCAAGATGGTCAAGACTGCCGGTTCGACCGACCGGGTGATGAGCCAGCTTCAGCCGATCATGACCTCGGTCCTGCGCCAGGAACTGGGCAAGCGCACCTTCCAGTCGCTGCTCAATGCCGAACGCGGCGCGGCGATGATCCGGATCAAGGAGAACCTTGACAAGCAGGCCCGCGAATACGGCGCCCAAGTGATCGACGTGCGGATCCAGCGGGCCGACTTGCCCGCCGGCGCGCTCGAATCCGCCTTCGCCCGGATGCAGGCCGCGCGTGAGCAGGAAGCGACCACGATCCAGGCGCAGGGCCAGAAGCAGGCCCAGCTGATCACGTCAGAAGCTGAAGCCCGCGCGACGCAGATCTATGCTGCTGCCTTTGGCAAGGACCCGTCCTTCTATGACTTCTACCGCGCGATGAAGAGCTATGATGCAACCTTCGCCAACCAGGCCAACAAGGGCAACAGCACGATCATCCTGTCGCCGGACAATGAATATCTGCGGCAGTTCAAAGGGCGCTGAATGACGTTGGTGGAATCATTCAATTCCGGTTCAGGCTGGACTGCTTGAATCCACCGCGCGCCCCTTGCCGGGTGAGACGATTTTGAAGAGGAAACGCAACACGTGCGATACGCCTATGGAGTAACGAGTGCGCTGCTGGTTGGCGGCGCGGCCGTTTCAGTGCTGACCGGCATTCCCGCCGGAGCCCAGGTGGCGCAGAATGACGCCGCCCAGATGCAAGCCATGGTGCCCCGGGCTGGCGCACCGGCCAGCTTTGCCGAGCTGACCCAGCAATTGCAGCCCGCAGTCGTCAATATCGCCACCCGCCAGCGAGTGCGTGTGGCCAATGGCAATCCCTTTGCCGGAACCCCGTTTGAAGACCTGTTCGGCGGCGGCAGCGGTGGCGGCGCCACCACGCGTGAGGCACAGTCGCTCGGCTCGGGCTTTATCATTTCGGCTGATGGCTATGTGGTGACCAACAACCACGTGATCACCGCCGATGGCCAGGGCGAAGTCCAGTCGATCACCGTGACGCTGAGCGACGGCAGCGAGCACACTGCTCGTCTGATTGGCCGCGATGCGCAGTCGGACCTCGCCGTGCTCAAGATCGATGCCGGCAAGACCCTGCCCTTCGTCAAGTTCGGCAACAGCGAAGCGGCCCGGGTCGGTGACTGGGTGATCGCGATTGGCAACCCGTTTGGCCTGGGCGGCACGGTCACTTCGGGGATCGTTTCGGCGGTCCACCGTTCTTCGGGCGCCAGCCGCTACATCCAGACCGATGCCTCGATTAATCGCGGCAATTCGGGCGGTCCGCTGTTCGACATGAAGGGCAACGTGATCGGCATCAACAATGCGATCTTCTCGCCCACCGGCGGCAACGTCGGCATCGGCTTTGCCATTCCCGCCGACATCGCCTCGCCGATCGTCGACAAGCTGGTACGCGGCCAGGCGATCGAGCGCGGCTACCTGGGCGTGCAGATCGTTCCGGTGACCGAGGATGTGGCCGATTCGCTTGGCCTGTCGCGCAATCGCGGCGAACTCGTCCAGACCGTCCAGCCGGGTCAGGCTGCAGCCGCGGCCGGCCTCCAGCCAGGCGACGTGGTGGTCAAGGTCGACAGCCAGGAAGTCTCGCCCGACAACACCCTGTCGTTCATTGTCGCCAATACGGCGCCGGGCAAGCGCATCCCGATCGAGGTGATCCGCAACGGCAAGCGCATGACGCTGACTGCCACGGTCGGCAAACGCCCGAGCGAGGAAGAGCTGGCCAACCAGACCTTTGCCCCCAATGCGCCGGACCGCGACGATCGTTTCAATCGTCCGCCGGAAAAGCAGG
>JAJTFU010000218.1 GCA_021299075.1 Novosphingobium sp.
AGATCAGCACGTCTTCGGACGGGGTAAAGTCGATCCCCGCCTTGCCCGACCATTCGCCCCAGCTGTCGCGCTGCTGTCCAGTGATGGTCGGGGCGAGGAAGGTCAGGAACTCGCGCGCGCGTTTAGTGTCTTCGCTGTAGCGCGCGCCGATCCGCAGCGCAAACTTATCCGACAGCGCCAGCTTGCCATCCGCATAGGCCGCGAGCGCCTCGGTGGTCACCGTGCCGCCGCCGGCAAAGGCGAAGGGGAACGGAAAGTTGAGCGGCAGCTGGGGATTGAGAAATGCCCCCGGTAGCAAACCGTCAACCAGCGTCGTGCGCGACTGGCGGAACCGCAGCCAGGTGGCGCCCGCTAACCAATCGAGCGATCCGCTGCTAGTCTGCACATAGGCCTCGAGGCTCGACTGTGTGCTGTCGGTGTCGAGGGTGGTAGTGCTCACTTCACGCTCGGTGCCGTCCTGATCATAGGTGATCAGCCGGTCCGAGCCGCGCGTGTCGGCGATCACCACCAGCTGCGCATCCCCGATCGGCTGTTCAAGCCGTCCTGCAACCGACCACACCTCGCGGCGGTTTTCCGCGCCCTGGCTCTTGAAGCTGCGCGGGGCAGTCGAGGGCCGGACGCCGAACAGGAATTCGGCCGGTTGGGGGAAGGGGTCGGCGAGGATCTTGAGCGCGGGTCCGGCATCGTTCTGGGTATAGCCGCTGGCGGTCAACAGCAAGCGGCCTGCGCCCACCGGCATCGCGACTTGGAGGCGGCCGCCCAGACTGTCCTCGGCATCGCCCCGGTCGCGCGCGCCCGGGGTGCCGGCAAGCTCGTTGCGGGTGAAGCCGTCAAGATGGCGATACTGCACGCTCGCGCGGGCCGTGATCCCGCCGCCGAGCGGGCCGGAGAGAACGGCATCGCCCTGCACCCGGCCGAAATCGCCCAGCTGCACGCCCATGCGTCCCTCGAAGCTGTCCGTCGGGCCTTCCGAGACGAGATTGACCGCGCCGCCCGTCGCATTGCGCCCGCACCGCCGGGCGAGAAGAAGTTGTTGCCGACCCCGCGAATGAAGATCTGGGCAATCCCGAAGCTCTGCGCGAAGCTCAGGCTCGGGACCTGCTGGGCCAGCTCAGTGAGCCCTTGGTTGCCGCCCCGGCGCAGCTTGTCGCCATCGAGCACCGACAAGGCTAGCGGTGTATCCTGGACGCTGGTGTTGCGCCGTTCGGCGGTGACGATGATTTCGTCCGCCTCGGCCTCGGCGGCACCAGCGGCCGCGCCGCCGCCTTCCTGCGCCGCCGCACCGCTTGCCGCGACCAGCGCCAGCAGCGATGCCGCACTTCCGAAGATTGTCCTGCGCATAACACGCCTCCCCTCTGCTGTGTTTTGCGGCAAGACTAGGCTGGGGCATGGCGCGCGGAAAGGACAACAGCGCGCGCGCTATGCGGACATTTTCGCTCAAATTAGTCATTGCAAAGCCTTTCCCTCTAAGCGAAAATGACGGCGTGAGCGCGCAGATCCCCTTCGCCTTTCTCGCAACCCTGCTCGGCGAAGCGCGGGCGCTTGCGATGCTGGCCGCGGCTGGCCTGCCCGATGACGGCACCCCGATCGGTCATCTCGATTTCTGGCGGCTGCTGCGCAACAATATTGACCAGACCGGCGATGAACGGCACGCGCTCGGGCCGGATACCGTGCCTGACGGGAGCTTCGAACTGCTGCTGGCGGCGATGCGGCTGGGGCATGATCTGGGCGACGGGCTGGTCAGGCTGGCGGCCGCTTCGCGGATTGTTTGGCCCGATCTGCCGCTGGTGGCGCGGCGCGGCCATGACCTGCGCTTACAGGTCCCGGGCACAGGCTTGGTTCCGGCGCAGCGGCGGCTCTATCTCGAGATGGTGATGGTGGTGCTGCACACGGCGTGCTGCTGGATGGCTGGGCAGAAGCTGGAGCCGCGCCGCATCATTGCGCCGGCCGATGATGCACCGGGCAATGGCGCGCTGTTCGCCTTGCTCGGCTGCGCGGTGGTGCGGCGCGGGGACGATATAGAACTGGTCTATCCTGCCAGCGCCGCAGATGTGAAGATCGTCGCCGAACGCTTCGATCTGTGGCCGAACCTGCTGTTCGAGACCTATCGCCAGATCACCGCCGAGCCGCTGGCGCGCATTAGCATCGCCGAGCAAGTGCTCGGCCTGCTGTGGCAGAGCCCGCTCGATCAAGCCCGCCTGGCCGGGTTGATGGGGCTGTCGGTGCCGACCCTGAGACGGCGGCTGGCCGAGGAAGGCCACAGCTTCCGCGGCCTGCTGAGCCATGTCCGCCAGCAACAGACGCTCGCGGCCTTGAAGGCAGAGGTCGGGCTGGAGGAACTGGCCGAGCGGGTCGGCTATTCCGAGGCGCGCAGCCTCCGGCGCGCCACCCGCCGCTGGTTCGGCGCTCCGCCAAGCGCCCTGCGTAAACTGGGTTAGCCGTGAGCAGATGTGTGCTTCAAAGTCGCCTTCTGATAAATAGTGCTAGATGCGAAACGCCGAATAGATGACATTTCATCCGTCAATAAACAATCGGCAGTTCACGGCCCAGCATACGCGATAAAGCGAACGTCTGGTTTTAGCCCTCCCGTTCCAAAACCTGCCAGCCTCGAGACCACCTAGTTTCGCCCGTTTGCTGAACTTTGTGCATGCACCGGAAGCCGGCATCATCTGAGTGCACCCCTATCCCTTTTCGAGGAAGCGGAGGCAGGCCGAGCATTTTACTATTTAGTTACAAGATTTTGCATTCGCAAAATGCCGGCAGCCAAGATCTCCCCGACCTCAGCCAACCTTTCCTCCGCGGTCATGGTGTTGGGATCTGGACGCCCCGGTGCCCATCTGACCCTCGGCGGCGGCGCAGGAGTTTACAAGCGTGCCTTCCGGCACCCCAATGCTGGCGGCGAAGTCGCTCTGAGACAAGCCGGTTCGTTGCCTTATCGCTGGCACGTCGACCGATGGTATCTTCCCATAGTGTCTGCGGGCGCTTGTATTGTCTGCCTCCAGAAAGGTGACTGCGACATTCAACTTTCTGCTGGGTTTTCCCCGGTGCTTCATCGCTGCCTGCCATTTTCGATACGACCTACGCCAATGGCGTAGGTCGTCGCAGACAGCGAGAACATCGCGTCGACCGAACTTCGAAAGAACGGGTTCGGTCGGTGAAAATGGCAGATTTCTTGGGTTTTAGGCTATGGGACAGGTGATAGAGTTCGTGATGCTCTCGGTAGGCGGTCGATTTTGCCAACTCATGGGTGGTTAGTGGGTAAATAGCAGTAAAGAGCTGATCCACAAAAAAAGACGTAAATTCAATGGTCTGCAAGGAGTCGCGCTCACTGATCGAGGACGGTAGAGACAGTTTGTTTCGCAACTCGGTGCGTTGGCGGAGCAGCGGGGATTCAAACTCTCAGTGTGGCGACACGATTTATAACTATGAACCACCCTGTTCCATCTGCACTTGGATACCAGTGGCAAGCCCCAATATCTCCCGCACCCGCAGTTTAACCTCCACCACGCATGCCAGCTGCTCAGCATGGGTTCGGCACTTACCCGACCCTTCCAGTGCGAGCACCTTCACCTCTTCTGCGATCATCGCGATCTGGGCGAGGATCGCGCCCATCTCTTCCTGTCTGTCTTGCGTGGTCATGACGTGAATGAAGCCATGACCGGCTATTGAAGTCGAGCAGGAGCTTTTTTGGGTCCGCATCCACATAGCACTCGACTTCTGGTGCGACTGGAGCGAGTGGACCCGCGCACGAGTCGCGGGAGGCTGTTAATCGGTTGACGCGCGCCCCTGCAGGCTTTGCTTGCAGGGCTTTGGGTGGTGCAGCGGCATGGTGCTGCTGCAATGGAGACCACCCATTGGATAGACGATTTTACAATCCTGAACAAAGTACAGCGAGCAAGGCCGCAATGGTGCGCGCAATGCTCATGACAGAAGATGGCGCGAGCCTAGCTGAAGTCATGCAGGCAACTGGCTGGAAGGCCTGTACGTGTAGGGCCTTCCTCACCGCTTTACGGACACACCGCCGCTACAGACTGCTGCGCTCGAAGGTGACCGGTATGAGCCGCTATCATCTGGAGATGATGCGGTGAGAGGTGGCATTAAGAATGCTGAGCAACAGATTGTAACTATTTCTAACTTATCTCTGCCTGATCTGATGGAGCACTGGCGCGCTCTCGGCTTTGGTGAGGCACCCCGGCTACCCCTGCCCCTCCTGCAGCGCCTGCTCGCACAGTTGTTGCAAGAACAAGCCTATGGTGGGCTTCCAGCCTCAGCCGTGCGCAAACTAGATGCGGTTGTCATTGAGTTCGGCAAGGAAGCATGCGCGGGGCCTTCTGCACTCTCACCTTCATCTCCATTCTCAACCTCACCTTGGCCTTCATCATCGCCGCCTCTATCAAGGGGAGCACCGCGCCCCTCCCGCCCCTCCTCTCCTTTACGCCAAGTGACACTTGCAGCAGGTACGCGCCTTGTGCGCGAGTGGAACGGCCGCACGATCAGCGTCGATGTGGTGGGTGATGGCTTTGTCTGGAATGATGTGCGCTATCGCTCCTTGAGCGAGATTGCGCGAACCGTCACCGGTACACGTTGGTCAGGCCCAAGGTTCTTCGGGATTGCAGGCCGTGGCTGAGAGTTTCAAGCGCTGTGCGGTCTATACGCGTAAATCGACAGA
>JAJTFU010000064.1:0-8965 GCA_021299075.1 Novosphingobium sp.
GGCAGACAGCGAATGGACGAAGTTCTCGACCAGCTTCGATCCCGAGAATGATGCCCGCCTCTCAAGCGCGCATGTTCTGCTGGCTTATCATGCCGGCGGTCTGCACCTCTCGGCCGGGGCGCGCGTCGATGATCATGACCGCTTCGGCACGCATTGGACCTTCGGGGCCAATGGCGCATACGAGCTGGCCGAAAACCTGCGGCTGCGCGCCGCCTATGGCGAGGGTTTCAAGGCGCCGACGCTTTACCAGCTTTACGGCTTTGGCGGGAACGTGGCGCTCCGGCCTGAAACCAGCAAGGCTTACGAGGCGGGGCTGGAATATGGCGATCGGAGTGGCAGCCGCCACCTCGCCGTTACCCTGTTCCGCCGCGATAGCCGCCACCTGATCGATTACGTCTGGCCGACCGGCTATTTCAACACCGGCCGCACCCGCGCCGAGGGGGTAGAGGTGGAAGCGGGCTGGGCCATGACCAACCAGCTGCGCGCCCGCGCGGCCTATAGCCACGTCAAGGCAACCGATCGTGTGACCGGCAAGGATCTGCCCCGCCGTCCGCGCAACACGCTCAGCGCCGGGTTGGACTGGGAGGCGCCGCTGGCCGGGCTGCAGCTGGGCGCCGACCTGCGCTTTGCCGGCGATAGCTATGACGATCGCGGCAACTTTACCCGTCACGACAGCTATGGCCTGCTGACCCTGCGCGCCTCGCTGCCGCTGGGCGAGCGGTTCGAGCTCTACGGCCGGGTCGAGAACGTGACCGACACGGATTATCAGACGGTCGCCGGTTACGGCACTTACGGCCGCTCGGCCTTCGTCGGGGTGCGGGCGAAATGGTAAAAGGCTGGGGCAGCCTTCTCGCGCTGGTGCTGGCGGGTTGCACCGCCGCCCCGGCGCGCGAGGCTGCCTCACCACTGCCGACCATTGTCAGCCTCAATCCCTGTACCGACGCGATCCTGGCCGAGGTAGCGGACCCGGCGCAGCTATTGGCCATTTCGCATTACAGCCAGGATCCAGCCGGCTCCTCGATGGACCTCGCCAAGGCGCGCCAATTCGGCGCGACTGGGGGTTCGGTCGAGGAGGTTCTCGCGCTGAAGCCCGATCTGGTGATCGATGGCAATTTCACCCCGCCGGCCACCCGCGCTGCGCTGGAACGGCTCGGGCTGAAGCTGGAGCAGATACCGATCGCCGCGACGGTGCCCGATAGCATGGCGCAAGTGCGCCGCCTGGCCGCACTGGCCGGACATCCGGAGCGCGGCGAAGTGCTTGTCCGGCGGATCGAGGCTGCGCTCTCGTCCAGCAAGGCACCCGGCGGCACCCCGATCCCCGCCATAGTCTGGCAGGGCGGCGGAATCGTCGCAGGCGAGGGGACGCTGATCACTGCGCTGCTGACCCACACCGGCTTCACCAATGCCGCCGCCGCGCGCGGCCTGGCCCAGGCCAGTCATTTGCCGCTGGAAGCCATGCTGGCGCGTCCGCCGCGCGTGATCCTGGCCGCTGGTAACAGCCATGGCGAGGAAGACCGGCTGCTGAGCCATCCGGCGCTGGCAGGGCTGAAGGGGACGACCCGCGCGCCGCTGGAGCCCGCACTGCTGTGGTGCGGGGGTCCGACCATTCCGAAGACGCTGGCGCGGCTGGCTGATGTGCGGCGGCAGGTGCAATGACCCGGCCCGTCGACCTGCTGCTCGCCGCGCTTGCCCTGGCCCTGCCGCTCTCGCTGCTGGCGGGGCGGGTCTGGATCGACCCAACCGTGCCGTTCGGTCCGGAAGCGAGCCTGATCCTGGCCGAACTGCGCCTGCCGCGCGCAGTGCTGGCGGTGTTGCTCGGCGCAGGCCTCGGCGCCAGCGGCGCGGCGATGCAGGGCTATCTGCGCAATCCGCTGGCCGATCCAGGGCTGTTCGGCATTGCCCCCGGCGCGGCGCTGGGCGCGGTGCTGAGCTTCTGGACCGGCTGGGCCAGCACTGGCTGGGCCTTGCCCGCCTTTGCGCTGATCGGGGCGGCGGGGGCGATGTTCCTCCTCACCCTGATCGCCGGTCGGCAGGGCGGGGTGGTGCTGTTCACGCTGGCGGGCATGATGATCGCCAGCCTGGCCGGCGCGCTGATGAGCCTGGCGATCAGCTTGTCCCCCACGCCTTTTGCCATGAGTGAGATCGTCACCTGGCTGATGGGCGCGCTGACCGACCGTTCCTGGCGGGAGGTCTGGATCGCCGCGCCACTGACGCTGGTGGGCATCGCTGTGTTGCAAATGGCCGGTCGCGGGCTTGATGCCCTGACCCTGGGCGAAGCGGCCGCGCGCTCGCTGGGAATGGACCCGCGCCGCCTGCAATTGATGCTGGTGCTGGGCGTGGGGCTCACCGTCGGCGGCGGCGTGGCGGTTGCCGGGATTATCGGCTTTGTCGGGCTGATGGTGCCGCATTTCGTCCGCCCCTTCACCGATGGCCGGCCGAGCCGCCTGATCCTGCCCTCGGCACTGGCGGGTGCATTGCTGGTGCTGGTGGCTGATTGCCTCTGCCGAATCCTGCCGCTGGCGGGCGGCGAACTGCGGCTGGGGATCGCGCTCAGCCTGCTTGGCGCGCCGTTCTTCCTCCACCTGCTGCTGCGCTTGCGGCGGGAGCTGGTGTGATGCTGGTGGCCGATGCCCTGGTCCTCCCCGGCCGCCTGCGCGGCGTCTCGCTGAGCCTGCGCGCGGGCGAGGTGACTGCGATCTGTGGTCCCAACGGCGCTGGCAAATCAAGCCTGCTGTCCTGTTTCGCCGGGCTGCTCGAGCCCATGTCCGGCACTGTGACGCTTGATGGTGCGCCGCTTGCCGCCATGCACCCCGAAGCCCGCGCCCGCGCGCTGGGCTATCTGCCGCAAACACCGGAAGTGGCCTGGGACGTCTCGGTCCAGACCCTGGCTGGCCTCGGCCGTCTGCCCTGGCGGACCAGCGCGGCCGAGGACGCCGCCGCTGTCGATGCCGCGCTGGCGGCGCTAGACTTACCAGCCTTCGCGCACCGCCCGGTCTCGCAGCTCTCCGGCGGCGAACGCGCCCGCGCGCTGCTGGCCCGGGTCCTCGCCGGGACTCCGCGCTGGCTGTTGGCGGACGAGCCGCTGGCCAACCTCGACCTGGCGCACCAGCTGGCCCTGCTGGGCCACCTGCGTGCCTGTGCGGGGCAGGGCATGGGCGTGGTGCTGGTGCTGCACGACCTGGCCCTGGCGATGAACCATGCTGACCGGGTGGTGGTGCTCGATCAGGGCACGCTCGCCGCCGATGGCCCGCCCGAAATCGCGCTCGCCGAACCGGTCCTGGAGCAGGTCTGGGGCGTCAGCGTGCGCTGGCTGGGAAAGCCGGGACAGCGCGCCCTGGCGGTTTGATCCCGCTCAGTTATCGCAGTAACTGAACTCCCCCGCGCGGCAGCGGCGGACGGCTTCGCGCCAGGCGGCCATCTTCTGCTCATAGGCGGCCTGTTCGCGGGCGTGGTCGGCCAGGGCGGCGCGGTATTCGGCCTGGCGGGCGGGTTGCTCACGGTAGGCCTGCCAGCCCTGCGCCTGCTGCGCCTCCTGAGCGCGAACCCGCTGCATCTCATTGATGTTGAGCTGGCGGATGATCGCCTTGTCCCTGGCCCGCGCTTCCGCGCTCTTGCTGAGCAGGGGGTCCTTGGGATCGTCAGCCAGCGACGGCGCCGAGACTGCGATGACGGACAGCGCCACTGCGCTGGCGACCAGACTTGCTTTCATGTGCTGTGACCCTCCCGTGGACCTGCTCCGCTTTTTCCGCCAAGAGGTTAACGGGAACAATCTGATTTGCGGTAAACGGTGCGCGGCTGGTCGCACGAATGGGGCAGGCCACCTTTACAAAAGCGCACAAATGACACCGCCTTCCGGCCCCCTTGCGGGAATCGAACAAATCTGGAACAGCGGCGCGATGTCGCTCAGTAAAATCGTCGTGCGCGGGGCGCGCGAGCACAATCTCAAGGGCTTTGATGTCGAGCTGCCGCGCGACAGCCTGATCGTGATCACCGGGCTGTCAGGCTCGGGCAAGTCGAGCCTCGCTTTCGACACGATCTATGCCGAAGGGCAGCGCCGCTATGTCGAGAGCCTGAGCGCCTATGCGCGCCAGTTCCTCGAGATGATGCAGAAGCCCGATGTCGAGCATATCGACGGCCTCAGCCCGGCGATCTCGATCGAGCAGAAGACCACCAGCCGCAACCCGCGCTCGACCGTCGCCACTGTCACCGAGATCTATGACTACATGCGCCTGCTCTGGGCGCGCACCGGGGTGCCTTACAGCCCCGCGACGGGTGAGCCGATCTCCGCCCAGACGGTCAGCCAGATGGTTGACCGGGTCATGGCTCTGCCTGAGGGGACCCGCGCCTACCTGCTCGCCCCGGTAGTGCGCGGCCGCAAGGGCGAATATCGCAAGGAATTGGCCGAGTGGCAGAAGGCTGGCTACACCCGCGTGCGCATCGACGGCGAGTTCTACGCCATCGAGGACGCCCCCGCGCTCGACAAGAAGTACAAGCATGATATCGAGGTCGTGGTTGACCGGATCGCTGTGCGCGAAGGGATCGAGACGCGGCTGGCCGACAGCTTCGAACAGGCGCTGAAGCTGGCCGATGGCCTGGCCTATATCGACCTGGCGGATACGACCGTGGCGGAAGCGCGGGCCCCTCTCCCAACCCTCTCCCCTGAAGGGGAGAGGGCCAAGTCCCCCTCCCCTTCAGGGGAGGGGCTAGCGGCGGGGCAGTCGATTGGGGCCATGAAAGGCGCACAGCTCCCACCCAACCGCATCGTCTTCAGCGAAAAGTTCGCCTGCCCGGTCTCCGGCTTCACCATCGAAAGCCTGGAGCCGCGGCTGTTCAGCTTCAACGCGCCGATGGGCGCCTGCCCGGCCTGCGATGGCCTGGGCGAGAAGCTGCTTTTCGATCCGCAGCTGGTCGTGCCGAACGAGGCGCTCAGCCTCAAGCAGGGCGCGGTCGTGCCCTGGGCCAAGAGCAACCCGCCGTCGCCCTATTACATGCAGGTGCTGGCCAGCCTGGCGGCCGAGTTCGGCTTCAGCCTCGATACCCCGTGGCAGGAGCTGCCGGTCGAGGTGCGGATCGTGATCCTCCACGGCACTGCCGGGCGGCCGGTCAACCTCACCTTCATCGACGGGAAAAAGAGCTACACGGTCAAGAAGCCGTTCGAAGGCGTGATCGGCAACCTCAACCGCCGCATGCTGCAAACCGAATCTGCCTGGATGCGCGAGGAGCTTGGCAAGTTCCAGACCGCGCAGCCGTGCGAGGTCTGCGAGGGAAAGCGGCTCAAGCCCGAGGCGCTCAGCGTCAAGGTCGGCGGGGCGGACATCTCCAGCATCACCCGCCTGTCCGTCTCCGATGCGGTCGAATGGTTTGGCGCGCTCGATGGCCAGCTGACCAGCCAGCAGAGCCAGATTGCCCGCGCGATCCTGAAAGAGATCAACGAGCGGCTGGGCTTCCTCAACAACGTCGGGCTCGATTACCTCAACCTCGACCGGACCAGCGGCACCCTGTCGGGCGGGGAGAGCCAGCGCATCCGCCTCGCCAGCCAGATCGGCTCGGGCCTGTCGGGCGTGCTCTACGTGCTGGATGAGCCGTCGATCGGCCTGCACCAGCGCGATAACGACATGCTGCTGATCACGCTCAAGCGGCTGCGCGACCTGGGCAATACGGTGATCGTGGTGGAGCATGACGAGGACGCGATCCGCGCCGCCGATCACGTGGTCGATCTCGGCCCCGGCGCCGGAGTCCACGGGGGCGAGATTGTCGCCCAGGGCACGCTGCAGGACATCCTCGACGCGCCAAACAGCCTGACCGGCCAATACCTCACCGGCGCGCGCCGGATCGAGGTGCCGGCCAAGCGCCGCAAGGGCAACGGCCACAAGCTGACCGTCCACAACGCCCGCGCCAACAACCTGCGCGGCGTCACTGCCTCGATCCCGCTTGGCACCTTCACCTGCGTCACCGGCGTTTCGGGCAGCGGCAAAAGCAGCCTCACGCTCGATACGCTCTATGCCAGCGCGGCCCGCACCTTGAACGGCGCGCGGGTCATCGCCGGGGCGCATGACAAGGTCACCGGCCTCGAATTCTGTGACAAGGTGATCGAGATCGATCAAAGCCCGATCGGCCGCACCCCGCGCTCCAACCCTGCCACCTACACCGGCGCCTTCACCCAGATCCGGGACTGGTTCGCCGGCCTGCCGGAAAGCGGCGCACGCGGCTACAAGGCCGGGCGGTTCTCCTTCAACGTCAAGGGCGGGCGGTGCGAGAAGTGCCAGGGCGATGGCCTGATCAAGATCGAGATGCACTTCCTCCCCGACGTTTACGTCACCTGCGAGGAATGCGGCGGCAAGCGCTACAACCGCGAAACGCTGGAGGTAAAGTTCAAGGGCCACTCGATCGCCGACGTGCTCGACATGACGATCGAGGACGCGGAAGAGTTCTTCAAGGCCGTCCCCCCGATCCGTGACAAGATGCACATGCTGAATGAGGTGGGCCTGGGCTACGTCAAGGTCGGCCAGCAGGCTACGACCCTCTCGGGCGGTGAGGCGCAGCGGGTGAAACTCGCCAAGGAACTCAGCCGCCGCTCAACCGGGCAGACGCTCTACATCCTCGATGAACCGACCACCGGCCTCCACTTCGAAGACGTCCGCAAACTGCTCGAAGTGCTGCAGCGCCTGGTCGACCAGGGCAATTCCGTTGTGGTGATCGAACACAACCTCGATGTGATCAAGGTGGCCGACTGGATCATCGACCTCGGCCCCGAAGGCGGCGTGCGGGGCGGGGAGATTGTTGCCGAGGGCACCCCGGAGCAGGTGGTGAAGGTGGAGCGGAGCTTTACCGGCAAGTACCTGGCGCCGCTGCTGGTGCGCTAACCCCTCCCCGAGCAGGCTCAAGGAGGGGGAAGGCGGCCGAATTATTCGGGCGTCGGCGAAGGCTTGGGCGCAGCGGTCTCGGTCACGGTCGGACCGGGGACGACAACCACTTCGGTCAAAGTCCGGCCGGGCCCCGGCCCGGCGGCGCGCCGGGCGATGGCGCGGTAATCGGGCGGCAGCATGCTCGCCCCAAGGATCGCCGGGCGGAGCGGTTGGAATTGCGGGGCTAGCGGGCGACTTTTGCCGCGCTCTCGCCCGCCAGCCGCCCGAGCGTGACCGCCGTGCATAGCCCCATGGCGGGGAGGTAGCCCCACGAGGACGGGCCGGAGACCGAGCGCGCCGCGCCGCCGCCGGCGAGGAGGTTGGGGAGCGGGGTCCCGTCGGGTCGGACCACGCGGGCGCCGGCGTCGATCTGCAAGCCGCCCTGGGTGTGGTAGATCGCGCCGACCACCTTGATCGCCAGCAGCTCCCCGGCCGGGGGCGGGCTGGTCCAGGTGCGGCCGAAGGCGTCGGGTTGGCCAGCGGCATGGGCGGCGGCGGCTTCGGCCAGGGTCGCGGCGAGGGCAGCCTCAGGCAGGGCGGCGGCCGCGACCGGCCGGACCGCGCCGAGGCGGGCGAGCTGGGCGTACTCGGGGATCGGCCTGAGCGCCGCGGCGATCCGGGCATCGTGCAACGCCCAGACGTGACCGCCCGGCTGGGCCAGCACGGCGCGGACCATGCCGGCGATGTCGAAAGTCTCGTCGGCGAAGCGCTGGCCCAGGGTGTTGACCAGCACGCCGCCCTCGACAAGCAGCGGCGGCGGCACGGTCACCCCGTGCGGCTCGGCCAGCATGGGATAGCCCTGGAAGGCGCCCAGGTCGCCGCTGGCCGCGCCGAGGGCCGTGCCGATGGATAGGGCGGTGCCCTGGCTGCCCTCATGCCCGTGGTTGCGGGCCGAGGCCATCTCGGGGATGTGGGCCGCGATCATCGCGGGGTTGGCAGCAAAGCCGCCGCAGGCCAGGACCAGCGCGCCGCAGCCGATATGCTCGGTCGCGCCGCCGGGGCGGGCGATGGTTACGCCGTGGATGTGGCCGGAGGGGTCGGCGTCGACGGCGGTCAGGCGGGCCTCAGTCAGGACCGGGATCCCGGCCTCGGCCAGGCGGACGTGGAGCAGGTCGACCATGTCCTGCCCGCCGTGCCCGGCCCAGCCGTGGATGCGCCAGGTCGAGTTGCCGTAGGAGGGGCGGAAGGTGCGGTCGAGCGTCCAGGGGAGGTCGAGGTGATCGACCATCCAGTCGAGCGTCGGGCCGGACTGGTGGGCGAGGGTATGGGCGATGACCGGGTCGGCGAGGCCTTGGGTCTTGGCCATGATGTCCGCCAGGAAGCGTTCCGGGCTGTCCTCGATCCCGGCTTCGGCCTGGGCGCGGGTCCCGGCGGCGGCGATCAGTCCCTGCGACATGCCGGAGGAGCCCATCGGCCGGGCCTCGGCCTCGAGCAGGGCAACCTCGGCCCCGGCGGCATGGGCGGCCAGCGCGGCAATCGCCCCGCAAGCCCCGCCGCCAGCGACGAGGACGGGCACGGTGGTGTCGTAGTGGGTCATGGCGCCCGCGCTATCACGCCGGGCGGCGCGTGCTCTCACGGGCGAGCAGGGTGACCGGCACGCGGCGATCTGAGTTGGGTTCACCGGCGATGGTCGCCAGCAGCTTGTCGACCAGCATGGCCCCGGCGGCGGCGAAGTCAGGCTGGATGCTGGACAGCGGCGGCATGGCGTTGGCGCTGGCGCGGATCCCGTCGAAGCCAATCAGGCCGAGCCGACAGGGGACGGCCACGCCGGCCTCGGACAGTTCGCGCAGGGTGCCCAGCGCGATCTCGTCGCAGACGGCGAACACGGCGTCGCAGGGGAGGCCCTGGTCGATGAGCTGGCAGGCGGCGCGGCGGCCTTGCTCCTCGCGGGAGAGGCCCTCCTCGATCTCGACCAGGCGCGGGGTCAGGCCGGCTTCCTGCATGGCTTCGCAGTAGCCGTCGTAGCGCTCCTTGAACTGGCGCTGGAGCGAGCCTTCGGAGCCGATGCAGGCGGGGGCGGTATAGCCCGCTTCGATCAGGTGGCGGGTGGCGAGGAGGGG
>JAJTFU010000064.1:8977-14674 GCA_021299075.1 Novosphingobium sp.
CGTGGTTGTCGGAGCGGATCCAGTCGAGCTCGTCAAACGGCGAACCCCAGCAGACCATCCGCGTGCCGCCCAGGCCAAGGTCGCGGTAATAGGTCCAGGCCGGCAGGTTCTGGGTCGTGCCGATCACTATCAGGCCATCGGCCCGGCGGCGGTCCTCATAGCGGCCCGAGAGGTTCTCCGGGCCGTCCTGGAAGGAGACCAGCGTCTCGTAGCCGCGGGCCGAGGCGGCGGCGCAGACCGTGCCGAGCAGCGAGTAAGTGAAGGGGTTGAGGTCCTTGCGGTCCTCATCCGGCCGGCAGATCACCACCACGGCCAGCGTGGCGGTGCGGCCGGAGCGGAGCCGGGCGGCGTTCTCGTCGACTGCGTAGTTGAGGCGGCGGGCAGCCTCGAACACGCGGGCGCGGGTGGCCTCGCTCACCACCGGGTCGCCCGCCAGCGCACGGCTGACCGTGGACTGGCTGACGCCGGCCTCGGCCGCCACGTCAAACGAGGTGACGCGGAAGGCGCGGGGCTTGGTGGTGGCAGTGTCCCCCATGGTCCGTGGGTTACATCGCCGAGATGCCGCCGTCGAGCTTGAGCTCGGCGCCGGTCATGAAGCGGCTCTCGTCGCTGGCGAGGTAGAGCACGCCGTTGGCGATGTCGTCCGGATGGCCGACCCGTTTCAGCGGGATCTGGCGGGCCAGCTTGTCCATGATCACGTCCTTGGCCTTGCCCGAGGAGGCGACCATGCCATCGAGGATCGGGGTGTCGATGAAGGTCGGGTGGACCGAGTTGCAGCGGATGTCCCAGCCCATCTTGGCGCAGTAGAGCGCGACCGACTTGGACAGCATCCACACCGCCGCCTTGCTGGCGTTGTAGCCGGGCATCGTGTCGCTAGCGATCAGGCCGGCGATCGAGGAGATGTTGATGATCGAGCCGGGCTGGTTGTCCTTGAGCAGCGGCATGGCCTTCTGGCAGCCGAGGAAGACCGAATCGACGTTGACCGCAAAGCCCTTGTGCCAATCGGCCAGGGTGCAGGTCTCGATATTGCCGCGCACGCCGATCCCGGCGTTGTTGACGAGGACCGAGAGCCCGCCGAGCTTGGCGGCGGCCACTTCGATCGCGGCAACCCACTGGTCTTCGCTGGTGACGTCAAGCTTGACCGAATGGGCGGTGTCGGCGCCGACAGCGGCGTTGATCTTCTCGGCCTGCTCAGCCGCGCCTTCAGCGTTGATGTCGGCCAGCAGCACCGTGGCACCCTCGCGTGCCAGCATCATCGCCTGGGCTGCACCCAGTCCCTGTGCCGCCCCGGTGATGAGCGCCTTCTTGCCTGCAACCCTTCCTGCCATGTGGTCCTCTCCCTTATCTTGCCGGCTGGATAGCGGCTATCGGCAGGAATGGCGAGGGGGCGTTGGGCGCTTTACCCGAGTAGCTGGGGCCCGAGCAGGAGCAGCAGCTTGACGTCCATCGCATCGCCCTTGGCGCGGCGCTCGGCGATGAAAGTGGAGAGGGTGGCGCGAGGGACGCGGTGGACCACGATCGCCTCGCTCTCGGTCCCGCCACCGGGGCCGACCTGGACCAGGTCATGCGCGCGCAGCAGGGTGAAGCTCTCGCTGACCATGCCGGGGGAGGAGTGGAACTCGCCCAGCACCTCGATCCGCCCGGCGCGGTAGCCGGTCTCTTCTTCCAGCTCGCGGGCGGCGGCCTCGGTGGGGTCCTCGCCTTCGGTCTCGTCGCCGATCAGCCCGGCGGGAAGCTCGATGCAGGCCCGGCCCAGCGGGACGCGGTACTGCTCGACCAGGATGACATGGTCTTCCGGGTCGATCGCGATGATCACGGCGGCGCGGATGCCGCGCGCGCGGCTGACATATTCCCAGCGGCCGCGGGTCTTGGCGACGATGTACTTGCCTTCCCAGTGGACCTGCTCGGGTGCGTCCCGATCGTCGCTCATACCTCGATGACCCGGTCGGGCAGCTCGTTCTGGTCATCGGCGGCGCGGGGGAAGTGCTGCGCCAGAACCGCGCCAACCTTTTCGACTGCGCCGACCAGCCCGCTGGCAAGGTCACCCGCGCGGATGCCGGCCAGCAGCGCCGCCATGGCCTCGCCCCAGACCTCGGGGCTTACCTTGCTGGCGATGGCGGCGTCGGCCAGGAGCTCGGCGTGCTGCTCGCGCAGGCTGACATAGATCAGGATGCCGGTGCGGCCATGGGTGCGACGTTCCGCACCGACCTTGAAACAGGTAATTGCGCGGGCGCGGGCCCGGCCGGCCTTGATGAACCGCGGAACCAGGAACCACTTCAGGAGATCGAGGTAGAAGTCTGTGAAGACCGAAAAGGCGGTCAGCGCGGTGAGGGCGACGAAGCCGGCCCAGGCGAGGACGATATCGGCATAGCCGTCGGACCGTTCGGTCACGATTGTTACGATCTCGCCGGCGCTGTGGCTTTCGGCCTGGGCGACGGCAGAAGATACGCGTTCGTGCTCGGCAGCGGTCAGGTGAATGGGCTTGGCCATGGCTTACCAGTCCCCCGAGGCGCCGCCGCCGTCAAAGCCGCCGCCACCACCACCGAAGCCCCCAAATCCGCCAAAGTCGCTGCCGCCACCGCCACCGCCGCGTCCGCCAAGGGCGGCGTTGATCGCGATATTGGCAGCGATGTTCGCGGCCAGGTTGCCGGCTTCCCACATGACAATCCCGGCATCGGAATGACGACGCAGGCCATGCCGGCGCCGGCCGCGACCGAACAGGAAGATCAGGAACAGGATCAGGAAGATCCAGAAGACCACGGCGCCGATGCTGGTGCTGTCGTTTGTGCCACGGCGCTGCTTGGCTGCTGCAGCGGCAGCCTCGGCCACGGCCTTGGCCTCGGCCGGATCGCGGTTGAGCTGGGCGATGATGGCATCGACCCCGGCGTTGATCCCACCCGCCATGTCCTTGGCCTTGAAGCGCGGGGTTACCGTATCGCGGATGATCCGCCCGGCCAGCACGTCAGGGAACCGCTCCTGCACGCCGCGGGCGGTATGGATGCGGATCTTGCGCTCGGTCGGAGCGACCAGGAACAGCACGCCCTGTTCGGTCTCCGCCCCGCCGATATCCCAGGCCTCGGCCAGTTGCTGGGCATAGGCATCGACCGGCTGGTCATCCAGCGAAGGTACCGTCGCAACGATAATCGCGCGGCCCGTATCCTTGTTATAGGCCCGCAGCTTGGCATCGAGCGCGGCCTCATCGGCATCGGGAATGATGCCTGCCGCGTCCAGCACCGGCCCGATGGGTCGCGGTGGCAGCGCGCCGTGTGCGGGCGCGATCGCAACGATCAAAGCGCCGAGCAACGTCAGCAACAAGGTCGCAAAGCTGCGCATCAATTAGTGGCCTTCCAAGTGTGACCGGCAGTCCGGTCGAGGCCATCACGGCCACGGCTGGCGTCGAAGAAAGGCATCACAGCTTCGGTGCCGCGAATTGTTCCTCCAGCTAGGCGTCCTACGCGGAACTCCGGGAGGATATTGTCGGCAATGATTGTGGAGGCCGCGGAATCAGACAGAACACGATTGGCGGCCCGGCTGACTTCCAAACGGACCTGCCGCTCGGTCGGAGCAACGAGCACCAGTATGCCGGGGTCGCTGATTCCCCACTTTTTGGCCAAGTTGGTTGCGTAGGGCTCAATCGCGGAGCCTTGCAGACTTGGGGTCGAAGCTACGATCACGGCGATGCAGTTTGCCTCATAATAGGCCCGAAGTTTTCGATCGAGCTGTGCCTCGCGATCATCAGGAATAATGGCTGCCTGATCACTTATCTGGCCATCAGGGTGCTGCGACAGTTCGTCCGCTGCGTTTGCACATCCCAACATCAATGGAATGGTCAGCGCAACTGCGACGAACTGTCGCATTTCGTGCCCTTACTGCGCTGCCGCAGCAGATGAGGCCGGGGCAGCGGCGTTGTCATTGGCCGGAGCGGCAGCCGGAGCTGGCGTCGTCCCGAAATCGACCTTCGGCGCGGCCGAGGCGCCCGGATCGGCCTTGAACGGCACCATCGGCTTGGCGCCGTGGATCAGCTTGGCACCGATCGCGTCGGGGAAGGTGCGGATCGTGGTGTTATACTCCTGCACCGCCTCATTGTAGCGGGTGCGGGCCACGTTGATGCGGTTCTCGGTCCCTTCCAGCTGCACCATCAGGTCGGCAAAACGGGCCTGGCTCTGCAGCTGCGGATAGTTTTCCACCACGGTGCGCAGCTGGCCCAGCGCCTGGGTCAGCTGGTTCTGGGCGTTCTGGAACTTCTCGAAGGTCGCGGGATCCGAAAGGTCCTCGGTCCGCACGTTGATCGAGGTGGCCGCCGCGCGGGCATTGGTCACGTTGATCAGGATCGTGGTTTCCGAAGCGGCAGCGCCCTTGGTGGTTTCGACCAGGGCAGGGATCAGGTCGGCGCGGCGCTGATAGGCGCTTTCAACGTCGGCCCACTTCGCCTTGGCGTTTTCCTCGGCCGTCGGGACCGAATTGATCCCGCAGCCGGCCAGCGCGGCAGCGGCGGCGGCAACCAGGGCAATACGGCCGAAACGGCGGACAATGGCAGCGGTCATGCAAGACATCCCTATTCCAAGGCGGCCCACCCGGCCGCGAACAGACATTGATGTAGCGCGGCCCGGGGCGGGTTCAAGCGGTCAACGCGAAAATCGTTGCAGTGCAATTGATTGTTGTCGCTATCAGGCTTTCGTGGCAGGTTTTCTGCACTCGTGGAAATGAGTGAAGGGGACGCATAATGCTTAGTGAATTCAAGGCCTTTATCGCGCGCGGCAACGTGCTGGATCTGGCGGTCGGTGTGATCATCGGTGCCGCGTTCGGGAAGATCGTTTCGTCGCTGACCGATGACGTGATCATGCCGGTGATCGGCTTCATTACCGGCGGGGTCGATTTCTCGAACAAGTATAACGTGCTCGCCGGTGAAGCGCCGGCCGGGGCCACGCTCGCCGCTGCCAAGGCTGCCGGGGCTACCGTGATTGCCTGGGGCAGCTTTATCACTGCCGTGATCAACTTCCTGATCCTGGCCTTCGTGATCTTCCTGATCGTGCGCCAGGCCAACAAGGTCATGCCGCCGCCGCCCGCCGCTGCCGGGCCGAGCGAGGTTGACCTGCTGACCGAGATCCGCGACGCGCTCAAGAAGGGCTGATTTGCGATAAATCGCCAGCTGGAAGGGCGGGGGCCAGGCTCCCGCCCTTTTCATTTGGACCGGGCTATCCTATATCGGTTCTCGCCGGGTTCGCCCGGCTATGGCGATAAAATGCGGCGTGCAATAGGCGCAGCGGACCCGGGGGCGGTACCCGGCGGCTCCACCATCACCTTCCCGTTTCGGCGGGACTCTGTTGTCGCAGAGGTGTTGACGGGGCCGAACTAGGATCGACGTGTGTTGAAAAGCGCAGTTTTCGCCCGGGCTGAGTAACCCGTTCAAGGCTCAAAACTCACAAGTGCCAACGACAACGAAGCACTTGCTCTTGCTGCGTAATTCTAGGGCCTAGCGGCCTGAAGTTACACTACCAAGAACGGGGTCCGGGGCGTACCTTGCAACAGAAACGCCCCACTACCTTCCCATGAGTGCGGACAGGCCATCCAGCCTGTCCTGGCAACACCGGCCCGCTCCCCCGGCCAACCCCCCATAAATGGTACCCTCGGGGTGGTTGGGCCGGGGGAGCGGGCCGGTGTTGCGAGCTATCGACGGATGTCGATAGCGCACCCTAT
>JAJTFU010000065.1 GCA_021299075.1 Novosphingobium sp.
TCGATCAGCGTTTCGCCCTTTTTCACGCTCGATTGCGCGGCGTGCATGTTGACCACGTCGGCGCCCAATCGCTTGCCGGCAATCTCGAAGCTAAGCAGGGTGCGGGTGCTGTTCTCGAAGAAGGCGTTGATGATGGTCAGGCCCGCGAGCCGATCCGCGCGCTTGTGCGGCTGGCGGTTCAGTTCGACCCATTGTTCCGCCTCGTCGAGCAGGAACAGGATCTCCCACGGAGCCAGGCCCGCCAGGCCGGTGAGGTCGCGGTGCGGAAAGGCGGCGGAGCCAGCTGGATAGCGGCCCGTAGCGTTGGGGTTCGGCGATGTCATTGAAGCCAGTGCCCTAGCTGGCTTGTGGGCGGGTGGCAAGCGCTGGACGGTGCCAATCGCCACTTGATCGATCACGGACTCGCTATCCGCCCGCATTGTTCCTATGTCGCTGCAAACGTTATCCGGGAACCGATTGCATGATCTTCGCACGCAAAGTCTGGGCCTTGCTGGTTGGCATCAAGGATGCCCTGGTGCTCTTGTTCCTGCTGCTGTTCTTCATGGCGCTCTACGGCGTACTCACCGCGCGCCCGTCGCCCGGCCAGGTCCGCGAAGGCGCGCTGCTGCTGAAACTCGATGGCAGCGTGGTGGAAGAGCCGGCCAAGGTCGATCCCCTGGCGCTGCTGATGTCGAGCGAGACGCCGATCAAGGAACATCGCGCGCGGGATATCATTGCGGCGCTGGATGCGGCGGCCAAGGATGAGCGGATCAAGGTGGTCGCGCTGGATCTGGCCCGGTTTACCGGCGGCGGGCAGGTGACGCTCGAAAACGTTGGCGATGCGCTAGACAAGGTGCGCAAGGCCGGCAAGCCGGTGATCGCTTTCGCCCATGCCTATGCCGATGATGGCCTGTTGCTGGCCGCTCATGCCAGCGAGGTCTGGGTCGATCCGCTGGGCGGTGCCTTTGTGATGGGGCCGGGCGGGATGCGGCTCTACTATGGCGAGGCGCTGGCCCGCTACAAGGTGACCCCGCACGTCTTCAAGGTTGGTACCTACAAGGACTTTGTTGAGCCCTACACCCAAAGCCAGGCTTCACCGGCTTCGAAGGAAGCCCGCACGGCGCTGATTGCGGCGATGTGGGAGAACTGGCAGGCGAACGTCAAAGCGGCGCGGCCCAAGGCTGATCTGGCGCGCGTGACCAGCGATCCGGTGGGCTGGATCAAGGCCAGCGGCGGCGATGCGGCCAAGGCCTCGCTGGCGGCGGGGTTGGTCGACAAGCTGGGCACCCATACCGATTACAAGGAGCGCATCCGCGCCCTGGTGGGCGAGGATCCGGCCGACAAGACGCCGGGCAGCTTTGTCCATACTTCGCCCGATACCCTGCTGGCAGCGCACCCGGCCAAGACCGATGGAGCGGCAATCGCCGTGGTCCAGGTCGCGGGTGAGATTGTCGACGGCAAGGCCGGCCCCGGCACGGCCGGCGGCACGCGGATCGCCAAGCTGATTGACCAGGCCAATGCCGATGGCGCGAAGGCGCTGGTCCTGCGGGTCGATTCGCCCGGCGGCTCGGTCATGGCTTCGGAAGAGATCCGCACTGCGCTGGAACGGTTCAAGGCCGGCACCAAGGAGAGCGGCCGCCGTCCGGTCGTGGTTTCGATGGTCAACCTGGCGGCCAGTGGCGGCTACTGGGTCTCGACCCCGGCCGACAAGATCTTTGCCGAGCCCGGCACGATCACCGGATCGATCGGCATTTTCGCTATGATCCCGACCTTTGAGCGGGCGCTGGCGGACTATGGCGTCAAGTCGGACGGGGTGCGCAGCACGCCGCTGTCGGGCCAGCCCGACATCCTCACCGGGCTGACGCCCGAGGTGAAGGAGATGATCCAGGCCAATATCGAAAGCAATTACGGGCGGTTCCTTGGTCTGGTCGGTGCCTCGCGCAAGAAGTCCGCGGCTGAGGTTGAGGCCTTTGCCGAAGGCCGCGTCTGGGATGGCGGCACGGCCCGCCAGAAGGGCCTGGTTGACCAGTTCGGCGGGATCGATGCGGCGCTGGCCGATGCGGCCCAGCGCGCCAAGCTGGGCGAGGGCTGGCATGCCGCCTGGTACGGCCAGGAAACTGATCCCTATGCTTCGCTGATCGAGCAATGGCGCGGTGATGACGAAGCCGATAGCCCTGCGGCTGGCATGGACTTCACCGGGCTGGTCGCCGCCCGCCAGCAGGCCAAGTTTGACCGCTTGCTGGGCGATCTGGGCCACCTGTTCGAGGCCCGCGGCGCTCAGGCGCTGTGCCTCGATTGCCCGGTCCCGACCACTGCCAAGCCCGCCAGCGGCAGCAATGCCGGATGGTTGGCGCGCTTGGTCGCAGTTTTCGGGCGCTAGCGCGCTTGCCCTTTGCTGCGGGGGCCACTAAGGGCCAGCGCTTGATTCTGGCCAAACCCGATTGGCCCAGGGATTAGGCTTCGTCGGCATGCGGGCGTGGCGGAATTGGTAGACGCGCTGGTTTTAGGTACCAGTATCGAAAGATGTGGGGGTTCGAGTCCCTTCGCCCGCACCAGTTTCCGCCCTGCAGCAGCGCCGATACGGCCGAGGTGTTTGAGAAGGCTTCTATTGTCATGCAGATTGTCGAGACCACCAACGAAGGTTTGAAGCGCGCCTATACGGTGAAGATTCCGGCGAAGGATATCGCCGCGAAGATCGATGGCGAAGTTGCCAAGATCACGCCGCAGGTGCGCATGCCCGGCTTCCGCCCCGGCAAGGTGCCGGCCAACCTGGTCCGCAAGATGCACGGCCCGGCGCTCCACCAGGAAGCGCTGAACACCACCGTCCGCGAAGCGATGGACAAGCTGCTGGTTGAGCACAAGCTGCGCCCGGCGATGCAGCCCGAAGTCGCGCTGGGTGAAGGCTATGAAGAAGGCAAGGACGCCGAACTGTCGGTTGCGGTCGAAGTGCTGCCCGCGATCACCGTCCCCTCCTTCGAAGGCCTGGCGCTCGAAAAGCTGGTGGTCGAAGTGGCCGAAGCCGAAGTGGACGAGCAGATTGCCCGCCTCGCTTCGGGTGCCAAGAGCTTCACCGATGCCAAGAAGGGCAAGAAGGCCGAAACCGGCGATCAGCTGATCATCGATTTCGTCGGCAAGCTTGATGGCGTTGAGTTCGAAGGCGGCAAGGCCGAAGACGCGGCGCTGGAAATCGGTTCGGGCCGGTTCATCCCGGGCTTCGAGGAGCAGCTCGTCGGCGTCAATGTTGGCGATGAGAAGACCATCACCGTGACCTTCCCGGCTGACTATCCGGCCGAGAACCTCAAGGGCAAGGATGCCCAGTTCGACATCACCGTCAAGGCGGTGAAGGTCGCCGGCGAAACCAAGATCGACGATGACTTCGCCAAGAACCTGGGTCTCGAAAGCCTCGAACAGCTCAAGGGTCTGCTGCGCGGTCAGCTGGAGCAGGAAACTGCCGGCCTGACCCGCACCCAGATGAAGCGCGCGCTGCTTGATCAGCTCGCCGCCGGTCATGATTTCGAAGTGCCGCCGAGCATGGTCGAAGCCGAATTCGCCCAGATCTGGGCCCAGCTGCAGCAGGAAGCTCAGAACGAGGCCGATCCCGCCGCCGCCATGGCCGAAATCGAGGCCGATAAGGAAGACTATCGCGGCATCGCCGTGCGCCGCGTGCGCCTCGGCCTGCTGCTGTCGGAAATCGGCCAGGCCAATGGCGTCGAGGTGAGCAGCCAGGAAATGCAGATGCTGGTTGCCCAGGCCGCCCAGCAGTACCGCCCGGAAGACCGTCAGCGCTTTGCCGAATATATCAGCCAGGATCCGCTCGCCGCGGCCCAGCTGCGTGCGCCGCTGTTCGAGGACAAGGTCGTCGACTTCCTGTTCGACAAGGCTGAAGTGACCGAGCGCAAGGTCACCCGCGAAGAGCTACAGGCCGCTATCGAAGCGGAAGAAACTGCCGCTCCGGCCGCCAAGCCGGCCAAGAAGGCTGCGCCCAAGAAGGCCGCCAAGAAGGACGAAGCTCCGGCCGAGGAAAAGCCGGCCAAGGCTGAAAAGCCGGCCAAGAAGGAAGCCGCTCCCAAGGCTGAAAAGGCTGCAAAGCCAGCCGCCGAAAAGAAGCCGGCTGCCAAGAAGGCTCCGGCCAAGAAGTAATCACGGACCCTAGGTCCTGACGCAGCGGGGCGGCGCCACTGGCGACCGCCCCGTTTGCTATTTGGCCCGTTTGCGTTGTGGCGCTATTGCGGCGTGAAGGCGCGCCGGACGTATCGCGGCAGCTGCTCGGCAATCTCATCCAAAGACATGCTATTCATGCCGATGCGGCTCATCCGTCCGATCCACTGCGGTGCGCCCGATGCCAATGCAACAAAGACATCGAGTGGGACCGGCGGCAAGCGGTCAGCCGCGATATGCGGCGCGGCCCAGGCCAGACCTTTGGCGCTGAATGCGTCATGCACTTCCTGCGACTGTGCGCCAAAGGCCTCGATCCATTTCGAGCCTGAAACATCGAACATGAACGCGGCGCTGCCCTGCTCGTCGCGTTGAAAGGCAAAGGCGGCACGCACGGCTGCCTCTATGCCGTCCAATGGATCTTCCGGCGCAGTCATCGCCGCCATGACCCGGTCCCAGAAAGCTCGGCGGACCAGGGCATAGACGGCAAAGCCAAGATCTTCCTTGGTCGGGAACTGATGGAACAGCGCGCCATTCGAGACGCCAGCGGCCCGGCACACTTCGGCGACCGACGTGCCGTCAAACCCCTTCGTCAGGAAAAGCTCCTGCGCAGCGGCAACAATACGGTTGCGGGTATCGGAAGAGCGGCTCTGCTTCACGCCCAATCTTTGCAGTAGTTTGGGTGGTTGTGCAATCGTTTGGAGCGTTACTCCCCCCAGCGCTTGAAGGAGGGGCGTGGCAGGCTGGCGGTGCGCGCGCGCTCAAAGGCCGCGCCGGCCTGCAAGACTGCGTGATCGGTCCATTTGCCGCCCATGAACGAGAGCCCGAGCGGCAAACCTTCGATTGCTCCCATCGGCACGGTCAGGTGCGGATAGCCAGCGATGGCTGCCAGGCTGCCGGCACCGATCCCCAGGAAGCGGTCGCCGGTCACCAGGTCGGTCGACCAGGCCGGACCGCCGGTTGGCGCGATCAACAGGCTGACCTTGTGATCGGCCAGCAGCTTGTCGATCCCCAGTTCGCCCGCCAGCTTCAGCGAATTGGCCCGCGCCCTGGCATAGGCCTCAGCATCGGTCAGCTTGTCGGCGGCAATGAAGGTATCCTGGCCGAACCAGCGCAGTTCCTTGTCGGCATTGGCCTGGTTGAATTCGATCAGCTCGGTCAGGCTGCGCGGCAGGCCGGTGCCGGGCAGGGACTCCAGATAGGCCTTCATGTCGCGCCGCAGCTCGTAACGCAGCACATAGCCCTCATCGCGGCCCATGCTGGGGTCGGGCTGGAAATCGATCTCGACAATCTCGGCCCCGGCGGCCTTGAGATCGGCCACGGCCTGTTCGAACACCCGGCGCACGCCGGGATGGTTGCCGACGGCACGCTTGAGCAGCCCGATCCGCTGCCCCTTGAGCGAGGCTGTCGCCAGCCCCTGGGTGAAATCGGTCTTGCGGCTATCAGCCTCGGCCGTGGCGGCATCGGCCGGATCGCTGCCGGCAATGGCGTTCAGCAGCAGTGCCGCGTCGGCCACGCTGCGGGTCATCGGCCCGGCGGTGTCCTGGCTGGCGCTGATCGGCACGACATGGGTGCGGCTGACCAGGCCGACCGTGGGCTTGAACCCGACGATGCTATTGACGGCGGCCGGGCAGGTGATCGAACCATCGGTCTCGGTCCCGATCGCCGCCCAGGCCATGCCGGCGGCAATCGCCGCTCCGCTGCCCGAGGACGAACCGCAGCTGTTGCGGTCAATTGCATGGGGATTGCGCGTCAGCCCGCCCACCGCGCTCCACCCCGAAGTGCTGGGGGAGTGGCGGATATTGGCCCATTCGGAGAGGTTGGTCTTGCCCAGCACCACGCCGCCGGCTGCGCGCAGCCGGGTGACCAGCGGGGCATCGCGATTGGTGCGGTTGGCGACGAGGGCCAGCGATCCTGCGGTCGTCGGCCATTCGCGCGTTTCGACATTGTCCTTGATCAGCACGGTACGCCCATCGAGCGGCCCGGTGCCGGCCAGCCGCGCGGCTTCCTGCGGGGCGGCCGGATTGCCGGCGATCACGGCGTTAAGCTGCGGGCCTTTTTCCGCATCGTCCAGCCTGGCGATCGTGGCCAGATAGGCCTTGGCCTCGGCCGCGCGCTGCGCCGGCGTCTCTGCCACTGCCGTCGTTGCGGCAAGCGCGATGGCCAGCGCCAGGGCCGGCGCGGCAAGATGGCGGGGCGTGATTGGCATTCATCAACTCCGGACTGGAAGATTTAACCTGGCCCGACCTTATGGTCAGCGGCGGGTAAACATCAATCGGTTAACGCCCTTGAACATCGCGCGGCCAGCGCCGACATAGGGCGGCCAATCACATGAGGACTACCATGCTCGACCTGTTCAATCAGCCCGGCGCCCAGGGCAAGTTTACCCACGATCCAATCACCGGCGCGCTGATTCCGGTTGTGGTCGAACAGTCGAGCCGCGGCGAACGCAGCTTCGATATCTATTCGCGCCTGCTGCGCGAGCGGATCATTTTCGTGACCGGCGAGGTTGAGGACCACATGGCCTCGGTTATCGTCGCCCAGCTGCTGTTTCTGGAGAGCGAGAATCCCTCGAAGGATATCTCGATGTATATCAACTCGCCCGGCGGCGTGGTGACGGCCGGCATGGCGATCTACGATACCATGCAGTACATCCGTCCGCGGGTTTCGACCGTCTGCATCGGCCAGGCCTGCTCGATGGGTTCGTTCCTGCTCGCCGCTGGTGAGCCGGGGATGCGGATCGCGCTGCCCCAGTCGCGGATCATGATCCATCAGCCCTCGGGCGGAGCGCGCGGCATGGCCAGCGATATCGAGATCCAGGCGCGCGAGATCCTGCGCCTCAAGCAGACGATGCACGAACTCTATTCCAAGTTCACCGGCAAGACCGAGCAGGAAGTCGCCGACGCGATGGACCGCGATACGTGGATGTCGGCGACCGAGGCCCAGGAATTCGGCCTGGTCGACAAGGTATTCGAGAACCGTCCGGCCAGCGAAGCTGATGCAAGCGGGACTGGTGGAGCCCCTGCCTAAGGCGGAACGCTTTGCTAACCTTGCCGCTTCAGCCGGGGGCAAGCTCCCCTGTGCTAAGCGCTAGGATTGATTAATGCACTCGCCCGGTTAGGATTGGGCGAGTCCCGCCTATGCGGGTAACGGGAATAGGCATGACGAAATTGAGCGGATCCGACGCGAAGAGCACCCTCTACTGCAGCTTCTGCGGTAAGTCGCAGCACGAGGTGAGGAAGCTCATCGCCGGCCCGACCGTGTTCATCTGTGATGAATGCGTCGAGCTGTGCAACGACATCATCCGCGAGGAAACCAAGGCCGGCATCGCCGGCAAGAAGGATGGCGGCGTTCCCAGCCCGAAGGATATCTTCGAGACGCTGAACGATTACGTGATCGGCCAGGACCGCGCCAAGCGCGTGCTCTCGGTCGCGGTGCACAACCACTACAAGCGCCTGAAGCACAGCGGCAAGGGCGGCGATGTCGAGCTGTCGAAGTCGAACATCCTGCTCGTCGGCCCGACCGGTTCGGGCAAGACCCTGCTGGCCCAGACGCTGGCCAAGACCTTCGACGTGCCCTTCACCATGGCCGATGCGACCACGCTGACCGAAGCCGGTTACGTGGGCGAGGACGTGGAGAACATCATCCTCAAGCTGCTCCAGGCCAGCGACTACAACGTCGAGAAGGCCCAGCACGGGATCGTCTACATCGACGAGATCGACAAGATCAGCCGCAAGGCCGAGAACCCCTCGATCACCCGCGACGTTTCGGGCGAGGGCGTGCAGCAGGCCCTGCTCAAGCTGATGGAAGGCACCACAGCCTCTGTCCCGCCGCAGGGCGGGCGCAAGCATCCGCAGCAGGAATTCCTGCAGGTCGACACGACCAATATCCTGTTCATCTGCGGCGGTGCCTTCGCGGGCCTCGAAAAGATCATTGCCGACCGCTTGCAGAAGCGGTCGATCGGCTTTGGCGCGCATGTGGCCGATCCGGACAAGCGCAAGGTCGGCGAACTGCTCCAGAAGGCCGAGCCGGAGGATCTCCTCAAGTTCGGGCTGATCCCCGAATTCGTCGGCCGTCTGCCGGTGATCGCCACCCTGGAAGACCTCGATGTCGAAGCGCTGGTCAAGATCCTGCGCGAACCCAAGAACGCGCTGATCAAGCAGTATTCCAAGCTGTTCGAGCTGGAAGACGTGACCCTGACCTTCACCGAGGATGCGCTGGAAGCGATCGCCAAGCGCGCGATCGAACGCAAGACCGGCGCGCGCGGGCTGCGCTCGATCGTCGAAGGGCTGCTGCTCGACACGATGTTCGACACAAGGACGTGGTCGAAGGCCGCAAGGAACCGGTCCGCGTGCTCAAGGCCAAGGACGAAGCGGCCTGACGCGGCTGCGGGGCGGCTTGTCCTGCATGCCGCCACGGGCCCTTCAACTGGCCGAAATTCGCGCGCGCTACGTCCTTTCGCCCATGTCGTAAGCGATCTGGTCGTTTCTATCTCCTGTCCCGAGGGCGCACAGGAGAATACCAATGAACCGCAAGAATCTGACGCTCGCGACGGCCCTGCTGACCGGCCTGACCGCGTTTGCCACGCCCGCTCTGGCCGATCATCACGGCAAGAAGCCAGCCACGACCGTTGGTGGCGGCCAGTTCTCGCCGACTGCCACGATCGTCGAGAACGCCGTGCAATCGAACATGCACAACACGCTGGTTGCGGCGGTGAAGGCTGCGGACCTGGTCGGCGTGCTGTCGGGCCCGGGCCCCTTCACGGTCTTCGCGCCGACCGATGGCGCCTTTGCCAAGCTGCCGGCCGGGACGGTCGAAACGCTCGTCAAGCCTGAGAACAAGGCAGCACTTGCCAACATCCTGACTTACCACGTTGTGGCCGGCAAGGTGACCGCTGCAGACGTGCTGGCGGCGATCAAGGCCGGTGGCGGCAAGGCTGAGCTGACCACCGTGCAGGGTCAGAAGCTGACTGCCCAGCTCAATGGCCAGAATGTCGAAGTGATCGACGCCAACGGCGGCCGCGCGCTGGTGATCAAGGCCGATGTAACCTCGTCGAACGGCGTGATCCACGTGACCAATGCGGTCTCGCTGCCGAAGTAAGCGCAGAGGCCTGAACAACAACGGCCGCGCGGTGCGAACCGCGCGGCCGTATTGTTTGGACCGGTCCGGGCCTAGTTCGACTGCTTGAAGAACACTTCGCCGTCGCGCTTGACCACCAGGTCCTTCTGGACGCTGGCCTTCAGCTGCCAGGTGTCACCGCTCTTCACCCAGGTGTCGTTCGAGGTGACCGACATCTCCATCTTCATCTCGTTGCCATCGGGGCCGGGGCGGACCATCGTCGCGGCCAGCTCCTGCTTGATTGCGGCACTGTCACCGGTGACCGTGGCATCCAGGACGGTGGTCTTGGAATTCTGGCTCATTGCCGCAGGCATCCGCTCCATCAGCGTGGCGATGCCGCTGGCGTCGTGGGTGTTGCCCTGGATGTCGGTCATCTGAAAGCCGGGGGCGAGGATCGCATTGACCGCAGCGCTGTCCCTGGCGGCCATGGCGGCGCGGTAGCTGTCATAGCGGGCCTGGAACGCGGTCTTGGGATCTTCCTGCGCTGCCGCGCTGCTGGCGATTGCCACGGCGACAATTGCGCCAAACCAGGGTGAAACGCGCATCGGGTATCCTTTCTCGATCAAGCCCCTGCTGCCTTAATGGTGATGCCCGGCGCGGCCTGCAAGGCGGCATTGTTCGGCGCCCAGCTCGATCTGGATGGTCGAGTGATCAATCCCGAAGCGCAGTGCCAGTTCTTCGGCCAACTTGTGCAGCACTGCATCGCCGGGATGCCCGCCGGGCATTTCGACATGGGCCGTCAGCGCGGTCTCGGTCGTGCTCATCGGCCAGATGTGGAGATCGTGGACCGTGCTGACCCCCGGGCGGGCCATCAGCCAGCGCCGCACTTCCTCGGGATCGATCCCCGGCGGCACCGCCAGCAGCCCCATGCGCAGCGAATTCTTGACCAGGCCCCAGCTGCCCCAGCCGATCGCGAAGGTGATCAGCAGGCTGGTAAGCGGATCGATCCAGGCCTTGCCGGTCAGCCAGATCGCAGCCCCGGCCACGACCACCCCGGCCGAAACTGCCGCATCGGCCAGCAAGTGGACGAAGGCGGCGCGCAGGTTGAGGTCGGCCTTCTGTCCGCTGGCAAAGAGGGCAGGGCGGCGGACAGCGCATTGATCGCGATCCCGGCCGCGGCCACTCCCATCATGATCCCGCCTTCGATCGCCTGCGGGTTGAAGAAGCGGTGGATCGTCTCGAACAGGATCGCGCCCAGCGCGACCCATAACAGCGCGGCATTGGCGATGGCGGCCAGGATCGAGGAGCTCTTGAAGCCATAGGTGTAACCGGCGCGGGCCGGACGCGCCGCCAGCACGCTCGCCCCCCAGGCCAGCAGCAGGGCCAGAACGTCGGACAGGTTGTGCCCGGCATCGGCCAGCAGCGCCATCGACCCGCTCCACAGGCCGGCCGCCACCTCGATGATCACGAAGCTGATGTTCAGCCCGACGGCCACGGCAAAGGCCCGGCCAGAGCCGGTTACCGGGTGCTGGTGATCATGGTGATCGTGGTGGTGGTGACCATGGCTGCGGTGGTGATGGACCCCCGGGCCATGGTGGTGTGCGCCGCTCATTTTGGTCCCTTCCAGCCAGACCGTTGCACAATTGCCGCAGTGCAGCAACAATCGTGATGACAGCATCCCCCGGGAAATCCTTGCATTTAGCCAATTTGCACCAGTGTAAGTAGTAAAATTATACCAATCGGGCTCGGTGCGTAATAATCTGTCACCCGGTCGCTGCGCCGTGCGATGGGCCGCGGAATCTAGTCACAGGCTTGTCACACGCAGCTGTTTAGTGCGCGGCGCAGCGCCGCTATTAGCGTGCGCAGCCGGCGCAGGGGCGATTCGCCCGGCGCCCGAAGACACGTGTTTCGCAAGTCTGCCAAAACAGGGAATCCCGTCCTCATGCGCATCAATTCCGCCCTGACCACCGCCGCCAGCAGCATCGCCATCGGCGTTGCCGCGCTGAGCGCGCCGGCCTTCGCCCAGTCGACCGGCTCGATCGACTTCGAAAAGGAAATCATCGTCACCGGGACCCGTTCGGGCACCCAGGAAGTGGCTGGCGTTTCGGCTCCCGATACCGCCAAGGCCAAGGCCGTCCTGACCCAGGAAAACATCGAGCGTCAGAACCCCGGCCAGACCATCCTGGATACGATCAACCAGATTCCGGGCGTCAGCTTCCAGAACAACGATGCCTATGGTTCGTCGGGCGGTACGCTCAACATCCGCGGCTTCTCGTCGGATCGCGTCAGCCTGACCTTCGACGGCGTTCCGCTGAACGATTCGGGCAACTATGCGATCTACTCGAACCAGCAGATCGATCCGGAACTGATCGAGCAGGTCAACGTCAACCTCGGCACCACCGACGTTGACAGCCCGACCGCTTCGGCCGCCGGCGGTACCGTCAACCTGCGCACCAAGCGTCCGGACCGTGACTTTGGCGTGATGATGGGCCTCTCGGCCGGTCAGTTCAACTTCATGCGTGGTTTCGTGAAGATCGAAACCGGTGATCTGACCGAAAGTGGCCTGCGCGCCTGGGTTTCGGCCAGCCGCGCCACCAATGACAACCCGTTCAACAACTACGGCAAGGTCAACAAGCAGCAGTATAACGCGCGCATCTACCTGCCGCTGGCTGGTGACGATTTCATCTCGCTTGCCGGCCACTACAACCAGAACCGCAACAATTTCTTCGGCTCGCTGCCGCTGCGCCTCGATGCCGGTCGCACGGTGGGTTCGGCCAGCATCAACCGCTATCCGGCTAATGCCGACGAGCGCAAGTACCTGATCAACTATCCGTGCTTGCTCGACACCCCGCAGGCCGGCGTGGCTGATAGCCCGGCACCGGCCGTGCTCGGCGCCAGCTGCGGCACCGAATTCGACCGTCGCTACAACCCGTCGAACACCGGCAACATCCGCCTGACCTCGCGCTTCACCCTGGCCGACAACCTCGTCCTGACGGTTGACCCGAGCTACCAGTACGTGAAGGCCAACGGCGGCGGCACCGTGACCGGCCGCGAAGGTCTGCGCGATATCGATCCGGGCGCGGGCGTCACTAACGTCGCCGGTTATCTTGCCGGTGCACCGGTGTTTGGCCGTGACGTCAATGGCGACGGCGACATCCTCGATACCGTCACTGTACTGGCTCCCAGCCAGACCCAGACCCACCGCATTGGCGTGATCGCCGGCCTTCGCTGGGAAATGGACGATCACAACACTTTCCGCGTTAACTACACCTTCGACCGTGCCCGTCACCGCCAAACCGGCGAAGTCGGCCTGCTGCAGGTCAACGGCGAGCCGACCGACGTGTTCCCGGTCAATGCCGGCGAAAAGGACGTGAACGGCGCTGTGCTGCAGAAGCGTGACCGTCTGTCGCTCGCGATCCTGCATCAGTTCTCGGCTGAATACCGCGGCGAGTTCATGGATGAGCGCCTGGTTGTCACCGCCGGTCTGCGCCTGCCCTTCTTCAAGCGCGACCTGACAAACAACTGCTTCACCAGCTCGGCTGGCGGCTTCGTTGAATGCTTCGGCACCAACACGGCGCTGAACACCACCGCTGCCACGCTCAACCCCTATGTGGTGACCACCAATGCCACCACCGGCGCGATCTCGGTGACCGGCTGGTCGCCGCCGCAGAACCGCGTGCTCAACTACAAGAAGGTTCTGCCGAATATCGGCCTGGTCGCTCGCGCGAGGCCGACCCCGGAAACGACCGACAACTTCGATGCTGGTCTGCGCTACCGTTCGGGCATGATCCAGGCCCAGGTCTCCGGTTTCTACAACCAGTTCCATGATCGTCTGGCCTCGGCTTACGATCCGGAAATCAACCAGACTGTCTATCGCAACCTCGGCAACGTGAAGAAGTACGGCATCGACGGCTCGATCGCTTTTGCGCCGGTCGACAACCTCAGCTTCTACGTCTTCGGTTCCGTCATGAAGTCGAAGATCCGCGACAACATCGCCGTCGGTGAAAACCGCGATGGTACGCCGATCTACGCGCTGACCGCTGGCAAGCGGGAAGCCGGCGCGCCGAAGTACACCTTCGGTGCCTCGGTCCGCGGCTCGCTGGGTCCGGTCGATCTTGGCATCACCGCCAAGCGGACGGGTGAGCGCTATATCTACGACACTAACGAAGCGACCTTCACCGGTTCGTTCGTGCCGAATGGCGCTAAGGCCTGTACAAACGTTGCAACCCCGGTCTGCACCACCCCGGTCGCGCCGGCTGCTGCCACCCAGGTCTACAACACCACGGCTCCGGCTTACTGGCTGGTCAACCTCGATGCTCGCCTGAAGCTCCGCTTCCTGGGCCTCAACGACCAGACCTTCCTGCAGCTGAACGTCTACAACCTGTTCGACCAGTACTATGTCGGCGGTTTTGGCGGCAACCTGAACCAGACCCAGACCTTCAACCAGACCACGGGCGTTTCGTCCTATGGCAACCCCGGTTTCGTCCAGATCGGCGCCCCGCGCACGATCAGCGGCACCGTGGTGTTCAAGTTCTGATCCAAGCGGTCAGTTTAACCGAACAAGGGAAAGGGGCGCTGCGGCGCCCCTTTCTTTTTGCCTGCCAGATACAGCGGTTAATGCCTCAGCGGTAAACGCAGGCGTCGAGCGCTTCGTTGCGGACAACGCCGCTGCGCGCGGCAATCGCGTTGCCGTGGCGGCGAGTGAAGCCCTTAGCCCCGGTGACGGCGCGCTTCTTGGGGCTGGGGAGGGCGGCGGCGATGCGGGCGGCCTCGACCCGGGTCAGCCGCGCCGCGCTCTTCTTGTAATAGCGCTGGGCCCCGGCCTCGACGCCGTAGGTGCCGATCCCGGTCTCGGCGACGTTGAGGTAGACCTCCATGATCCGGCGCTTGCCCCAGATGTGCTCGATCAGAAAGGTGAACCACACTTCCAGGCCCTTGCGGGCATAGCGATCCCAGCCCCAGCCCTGCCACAGGAACACGTTCTTGGCGGTCTGCTGGCTGATCGTGGAGCCGCCACGCAGCTTCTTGCCCTGCGCATTTCGCTCGATCGCCTGCTCGATCGCTTCCTGATCGAACCCCTGGTGCGAACAGAACTTCGCATCTTCGCCCGCGATCACGGCGGCGACCATGTTGCGGTCAATCCGGCTGAGCGGCGTCCAGTCCTTCTCGAACCCGTGCAGATCGGCGATCATGGTGATCGTGATCGGCACCGGCACGAACTTGTAGAGCACCGTGATCCCCAGGCTCAGCACCAGGAACCAGACGATCAGCCGACCGATCCACCAGCCAAGGTTGTAAGCGAAGCCATGTTTGGCGGAGGGGCGAGAGGGCGTGAGGAAGCGCATCATTTGTCGCGATGATAGCGAAGGTGTGCGGCGCAGGTAAAGCGCCTGCACGCCGGGGCAATTCGCTAGTTTATGCCGCGCCCGATCCAGCCAAGCTTGCGCAATTCCGACGCCCGGCTGCGACTGACGCTTATTGTCGGTCCGCAGGGGAGCGCGATCGTCCAGCGCGCGCCATCGCGTCTGGCCCGCCCACGATGTGCGGCGGCGATCCAGGCACCCCGATGAACCTGCTGGCCGGGCTGGCCAGCCAGGTCGCGCACGGTATCTCGGAACCGGCGATGCAACAGCCGGTTCGTCCCATCGGCAAGATGCAGCCGGACATAGTGGTCTTCGGCTACTAGCGCGGCGATCTGGTCGATCAGGATCGCGGTACCGGGAAAAGTCCGTTCAGTATCAGCTCGATCGCCGCGCGCTGTGACAGGGCGGGGGACAAACACCAGCAGCACCGGCAAGAGCACCAAGCAGCAGCATCAGCATCAGCGGAAAGCCAGACAGCAGCGCCCGCTGCCAGCTCCAACCGCGCCGCAACCACCATCCGAACCAGACCTCCCAGGCCAGCCAGATGCTCATGATCGAGCCGAACCAGAATGCCGAGCGCGGCAGCGGCTCGATCGCCGCTGTGCCGAACGCGCCCGACAGCCCCGCGACTGCCGCCGCTGTGAGCGCCAGGGTGGCCCGGCGCAGCGCATGGCGGCAATTCGCGAAGCCCAGCCTACAGTTCGCGAAAAAGCGGTTCACATTGATCGCCTGCCCTCGCACCCGTTTGACCTATCGCAGCAATTCACAGGAGCAACCATGTCCCGTCGCCGCAATGTTATCATGCTGACAGCAGTTGTCGGCCTTGTCATGGCCAAACCCGCAGTCGCCCAATCCGCACCGCCGCCTCAGCCAACGCCTTCCCTGACGATCTTCGATTGGCTGAACGGTGCGTGGCGCGGCACCGCGACCGTGGAAACGCCTAACGGCACTCACACTCTGACGCAGACGGAACGGTTCGGACCGATGCTGGGCGGCGCCGTGCGGTTGATCGAGGGCAAGGGCTATGGTCCGAACGGCGAGGTCCAGTTCAACGCCATGGCAGTGCTCTACGGCTTGCCCGATGGCTCCTATGCGATGCATTCGTGGGCGCAGGGACGGCAAGGGATCTACCCGGTCAAGCCGCAGGCCGATGGCTTCGATTGGGAAATTCCAGCTGGCCCGATGTCGATCCGCTACGAGGCCCGCCGTAGGGAGGGTAAATGGGTCGAAACCGGATATCGCATTATGCCCGGCAAGCCGCCGGTCCCGTTCTATCGGATGGAACTGACCCGGATTGGCGAGGTAGACTGGGCCGCGGGACAGCCTGCGGCCCGTTAAACGTTTGTCTGGTCAGGCCGCCGGCAGCAGCCGGCGGTCGTTGGCGATGCGGAGCATGGCCTTCTGCAGCTTTTCGAACGCGCGCACTTCGATCTGGCGGACGCGTTCGCGGCTGACCTGGTATTCCTGGCTCAGCTCTTCGAGCGTCTGCGGTTCATCGATCAGGCGGCGCTGGGTCAGGATATGGCGCTCACGCTCGTTGAGGCTGCCCAGGGCTTCGGTCAGCAGCGCGTGGCGCATGCCGGCCTCTTCCAGATCAGCGACAGTTTCGTCCTGCAGGGGGCGATCGTCCTGCAGCAGGTCCTGCCACTGGCCTTCGCCCTCATCGTTGAACGAGACGTTCAGCGAAGCGTAGCCGCCCATCATCATCCGGCGGTTCATGTTAACCACTTCGGTCTCGGACACGCCGAGCTTGGTGGCGATCGCCTTCACGTCATCAGGGTGAAGATCGGAATCCTCATAAGCGTCGAGGTTCTTCTTCATCCGCCGCAGGTTGAAGAACAGCTTCTTCTGCGCCGCAGTGGTGCCCATCTTCACGAGCGACCAGCTACGCAGGATAAATTCCTGCATCGAGGCCTTGATCCACCACATGGCGTAAGTGGCCAGGCGGAAGCCGCGATCAGGTTCGAATTTCTTGACGCCCTGCATCAGGCCGATGTTGCCCTCGGCAATCAGCTCGGACACGGGCAGGCCATAGCCGCGATAGCCCATGGCGATCTTGGCCACGAGTCGCAGGTGGCTGGTGACCAGCTGCTTGGCCGCATCGGGATCCTGGTGTTCCTGATAGCGCTTGGCGAGCATGTATTCCTGCTCAGCCGTAAGAACCGGAAACTTCCGGATTTCCGCCAGATAGCGGTTGAGGCTCTGCTCAGGCCCCAGGCTGGGTACGCTGGTGCTGCTACGGGCGGGCAGCTTGCGCTTGGTATCGGACATTCGACTAACCGTCCTTTCATTCGTCGGCTTGCCGTTGGAGGACCCTAATAGAGGCATCCCCGGGTGGCGGCCACACAGACTTTCTAGTTACTGCAATCGCTCAGGTTTGTTTCTCCAATTCGACCAACAGCCCCGCCATGTCGGCAGGCAGTGCGGAAACGAAGTTCTGCGCGGCCCCCGTAACGGGGTGGATGAAGCCGAGCTCTGCTGCATGCAGGGCCTGCCGGGCGAAGTGAAGCTGGGTGAGAATCGGCCGAAGCCGCTGGGGATTGCGTCCATATACAGGGTCCCCCAATAGCGGATGGCCAATTGACGACATATGAACGCGGACCTGGTGGGTCCGCCCGGTTTCAAGCCGGCATTCGACCAAGGACGCCAGGCCCAGGCCCTCGATCAGCTGGTAATGCGTAACCGCGTGCTTGCCGCGTTTGTTCAACGGATGGAGCACGGCCATCTTCTTGCGGTCATGATCGGACCGGCCGATGTGGCCGCTGACCGTGCCGCTGGTCGGCTTGGGCACTCCGGCCACAATCGCCAGGTAGGCGCGGTGGATCGAATGGTCGGCGAACTGCTTGGCCAGCCCCTCATGCGCGGCATCGGTCTTGGCGACGACCAGCAGGCCAGAGGTTTCCTTGTCGATCCGATGGACAATGCCGGGGCGGACCACTCCGCCAATGCCGGACAACTGCCCGCGGCAGTGGTGCAGCAGGGCATTGACCAGGGTGCCGTCGAGATTGCCGGCGGCGGGATGGACCACCAGTCCGGCTGGCTTGTCGATCACGATCAGGTGCTCATCCTCGAACACGATGTTCAGCGGAATGTCTTGGGCGACCGCTTCGGCCGGGGCAGCCCCGGGTACATCGATCGCAAAGGCGGTGCCGGCGGCAGGCTTGAGGCTGGCCTGGCTCGCGGCCTTGCCGTCCAGCATGACGCGGCCTTCGCCCATCAGCGCCTTGATCCGCTCACGCGACAGCCCGCTCGCCAGGCTCAACGCCTTGTCGAGCCGCTCGCCGCCCGGCAGCGTTCCGGAAATGATGCGTTCCTCCCCGTTCATTGCTAAGCCAGATGGCGATGGAAACGGCGGTGACAAGTGGCGTGAAAGCCACACTTCTGGCAGAAGCGGCAGCGGCCCATCCGCTGGAGGCTTGCGGGCTGCTGCTTGGCGCGGCGGGCGTGATCACCGCCGCCGTGCCGGTGCGCAATGTCCATCCCGACCCTGCCAGGCATTTCGAGCTCGATCCGGCCGCGCTGATCGCCGCGCACCGGGCGGAGCGGGCCGGCGGGCCGCAGGTGTTGGGCTATTACCACTCACACCCGACCGGGCTGGCTGAGCCCTCATCCACCGACCGTGCCTGTGCCAGCGGCGACGGGCGGATCTGGGCGTTTGTCGCCGGCGGCGCGATCGGCTGGTGGCGCGATGCGCCGGGCGGGTTCGAAGCGCTTCCCCTGCGAGTCGTCGCAGGTTAAGGAGGGGCAAAGGGAACCTGAACCGCATGACTGACTACTCGCTTGATCTCGCCAGCTTGCTCGCCTCGCGGCTGTGCCATGACATGTTGAGCCCGGTCGGAGCGCTCACCAACGGCCTGGAACTTCTCGCGGACGAGAAGGACCCGGAAATGCGCAAACGCTGCTTCGAACTGCTCGAGCAGAGTGCGAAGATCAGCGCCGACAAGCTCAAGTTCTTCCGCCTCGCCTTTGGCGCTGCCGGCGGCTTTGGCGAAAACGTCGCGGTGGAAGAGGCCAAGTCGCTGGTCGATGCGCTCGCGGCCAATAATGCCCGCGTCACGATCAACTGGGCGCTTGGCGTGGCCAGCCTGCCCAAGCCGGCGATCAAGGTACTGCTCAACTTCGCGCTGCTCGGCATGGAAGCCCTGGTGCGCGGCGGCACGCTCGATATCGGCGCGGAAAGCCGCGGCGGGGCGAGCGAGATCGTGGTCCGCGCTTCGGGCCCGCGGATCGCTTTCGACAAGGCAATCGGTCAGGCGCTGGAAGGCGAACTGGGCGAAGACGGGCTGACCAGCCGCAATGCCGCGGCCTTCATGCTGTACCAGATCGCCGCGCGGCAGGGCGGCGGGCTGCAGTTCGCGCTGAGCGAGGAGGCGCTGGTGCTCGGCGCGGTGCTGCCCGAAAGCTGATGGCTTGAGCGAGCTGATTCACTACGAGACGCCCTCGCCCAACTGGAACGAGCGGCAATTGCCCGTCTCGATGGTGGTGCTCCACTATACCGGCATGCAGACCGCCGAGGAGGCGCTGGCCCGGCTGTGTGACGAGGCGGCGCAGGTTTCGGCCCATTACCTGATCGAGGAAGACGGCACGGTCCACCGCCTGGTGCGCGAGGATCGCCGCGCCTGGCACGCCGGCAAAAGCTTTTGGCGCGGGGTTACGGACGTCAATTCGGCCAGCGTCGGGATCGAACTGGTCAATCCGGGGCACGAGTTTGGCTATCGCCCGTTCCCCGATGCGCAGATGGAAGCCCTGCTGCCGCTGCTGTCCGAGATCGTCCAGCGCCACGACATTCCTCGCGCCAACGTGGTCGGCCATTCCGATGTCGCCCCGGCGCGCAAGGAGGACCCGGGCGAACTGTTCGACTGGGACGTCCTCGCCGCGCATCGCCTCGCGCTCAAGACCCCGCGCGTGACCATGCCCTCACCGTTCGAGAACGACGGGGCCTTCTTCCTGGCGCTGGAGCGCTGGGGCTATGACATCTCCGACCAGACCGCCGCAGCCCGCGCCTTCCAGCGCCGCTGGCGGCCGCATATCCTCGATGGACAGGTCGATGGGGAGTGCTCGGCGATGCTGTTCTCTTTATTGTTGGATCGCGACAGCGGAAAGACTAGATAACCACCCGCCAGGGGGCCGGGCAGCCGCGGGGTTCGCAAGAACCGCGAGGAAAGTCCGGGCTCCACGAAACAAGGGTGGCGGGTAATGCCCGCCGGGCGAGTTGCTTGCAGCGAAGCCCAGGGAAAGTGCCACAGAGAGCAGACCGCCCCATTTATGGGGTAAGGGTGAAAGGGTGCGGTAAGAGCGCACCGGGGGCCTGGTAACAGGCACCGCACGGCAAACCCCACCCGGAGCAAGACCGAATAGGGGCGGCGCGCCTTGCCGCAAGGCAGGGCAGGTCTGTTTCGGACCCGACCGCCCGGGTTGGTTGCTTGAGCCTTGTGGCGACACAAGGCCTAGAGGAATGGCTGCCAGTGCGGATACGGTCTCTTTTGGGATACCGTCCGCGCTACAGAACCCGGCTTACAGGCACCCTGGCAAATTTTCTTGACATCTATAACCATATCGGTTATAGATGTTGCCGCGAGTAACCACTGGTGCGACGGGTGCGGGCGGTCAGCTGCGCTTATGACCCGCGCGGCCGGCGCGTCCCTCCCAGCAGAGGCGTCTGCGCCACCACGATGCAGGGAGCAGGCGGCGATTCCCCGCCTGCGGAACTTCCGGGGTATGCCCCGGTGAATAGCGGCAAAAGTGCGAGTCCGCCACGCTTTCGCCCTGCACGTCAGGATCGCGCCGACAAGACCCGCGCGCTGCTTGTCAGCCTTTCGCCCGAAAGCGCGCTAGCCAAGCCTGTCCGGTTCAGGCACCCCCGCGCCGGCCCGCCCGTTCGCGTTTCCCTTTTGGCGTAGGGTCCGGGTTCGCCGCCGGATGGATTGGTGCGAGAGTGCAATAACCCAACCGATGTCATCCTCGCTTTCGCGGGGATGACTCGTGTGGGGTGGGGCAGTCTACTGCCCCGCTTCCGCGTCGATCAGCGCCTGGACCTGCTTGTAGAAGGCCTCGCGCGCATCGGGTTCCGGGCCCTTGGTGGCGCGGGTCCAGTTGGCGTTGGAGGCGATTACCAGCCGGCGCTTGGGATCGATGAAGATGCCCTGGCCGAAGATGCCCTGGGCGGCGACGGCGCCGTCGTCATAGGTCCACCACTGGAAGCCGTAACCGCGGCCGGGCTCGCCGATGTCCTTCTGCTTGACGGTAGCCTGGGCGAACCAGTCCGCCGGCACGATCTGCTTGTCACCCACCTTGCCGTTCGCCAGCACGAACAGGCCGAAGCGGGCGAAATCGCGCGTCGCGGCCTGGATGCAGCAGCCGGCAATCTCATGCCCGGTCTTGCCCTGCAGCCAGGTGGCCTTGGCTTCCATGCCGGCGGGCTGCCAGACCTTTTCCTGCAGGTACTGCGCCAGCGACTTTTTGGTGGCTGAGGAGACCAGCACTCCGATCAGGTTGGTCTCGCCCGTGTTGTAATGCCAGACCTGGCCCGGCGGGTGGGCGCGGGGGAGCTTGCGCATGTAGCTGACGGTCGCGTCGAGGCCGTCCTCGGGCTCGGCATTGTTGAACCTGGCGACGTCGGCGTTGGGGTCCTCGTAGTCCTCGTTCCACTTAACCCCTGAGCTCATGGTCAGGAGCTGGCGCACGGTGACATCGTCATAGGCCGAGCCCTTGAGGCCGAGGATGTACTGGCTGACCTTGTCCTCCAGGCTCTTGATGTAACCGTCCTGGATTGCCGCGCCGACCAGCGTCGAGGTGAATGACTTGGCGACCGAGAAGCTGGTCCAGCGCCCTTCTGGCCCAAAGCCGAGGCCATATTTCTCGAACCGGAGCTTGCCATCCTGCAGGATCACGATCCCGGCAGAACGCTGCTTGGCCATGTAGTCGTCGATCCCGGGGATGGTCAGCGGCTTGCCCTGCGGCAAGGGCAGCGGCGTGGCCGAGGGCGCAATTTCGCTCGCCACCGCCAGTACCGGCAGGCGGTCCATCGCCCGGAAAGCGGCATCGCGCTGGTCCTGCTGCCACATCAGTACGTCGCGATTGGTCGGCAGCGCGCCGAGCAGCCCCCGTGTTTCCTGATCGAGGCTGGCATACCACCCGCCGCCCGCCAGCAGCACGGCGCCCAGCACGCCGAGGGCTATCGTCCGTTTGCGCATCGTGTTCACTCTCCCTGTTATCGCCCGCACCATAGCCAGCGCGAGCGATCAGGAAAGAGGGGGAGCTGAAAAGGGGTCAGGCGCGCCCGACGCTGGAATAGGCAAAGCCCTTGGCGCGGACTTCGGCCGGATCATAGATGTTGCGCAGGTCGACCAGCACCGGGGCCTTGGCCAGCGCCTTGACCTTGTTCAGGTCCAGCGCGCGGAAGGCGTCCCATTCGGTCACGATCACCACGGCATCGGCGCCTTCGATAGCGGCATAGGCGTTGGGCTGCATTTCCACTTCGGGCATCAGCGGTTTCGCCAGTTCCATGCCTTCGGGATCGTAGGCTGCGACCGAAACCCCGGCATCGGCCAGGGCCATGGCAATGGCGATCGAGGGGCTGTCGCGCATGTCATCGGTGTTGGGCTTGAAGGTCAGACCCAGCATGGCAACCTTCTTGCCGCGCGCCGCATCCATCCCGCCCAGCGCCTCGATCACCTTGCGGCCCATGGCGCGCTTGCGGCTGTCGTTGACCTTGACAACCGCCTCGACGATCCGGGTCGGGGCTTCATAGTCCTCGGCGGTCTTGAGCAGGGCGAGGGTATCCTTGGGGAAGCACGAGCCGCCATAGCCCGGGCCGGCGTGGAGGAACTTCGGGCCGATCCGCCCGTCCATGCCGATCCCGCGACTGACGTCCTGGACATCGGCGCCGACCTTTTCGCACAGGTCCGCCATCTCGTTGATGAAGGTGATCTTGACCGCGAGGAAGGCATTGGCGGCGTACTTGATCAGCTCCGACGAACGGCGGCTGGTGAACAGCAGCGGCGACTTGTTGAGGAACAGCGGGCGGTAGACCTCGGTCATGACGGCCCGCGCCCAGTCATCCTCGGTGCCGACCACGATCCGGTCGGGATGCTTGAAATCGCTGATTGCGGCGCCTTCGCGCAGGAATTCGGGGTTGGAGGCAACGGCAAAGCGGACCGGCAGGTTTGCTTCCGACAGGATCCGTTCAACCTCGTCACCGGTGCCGACGGGCACGGTCGACTTGGTCACGACCACCGCATCATTCTTCAGGTTCTGGCCGATCTCCTCCGCCACGGCATAGACATAGGACAGGTCGGCATGGCCATCGCCGCGGCGGCTGGGGGTGCCGACCGCGATGAAGATCGCGCTGGCCCCGGCGATGCCTTCGGCCAGGTCCGTAGTGAACGACAGGCGCCCGGCCTTGACGTTGGAGCCGACCAGTTCGGCTAGGCCCGGCTCGAAGATCGGCATTATCCCGGCGCGCAGACTTTCGATCTTGGCCGGGTCCTTGTCGATGCAGACCACCTCGTGGCCGAAATCGGCAAAGCAGGCGCCTGAAACTAGGCCGACATAGCCCGAACCGACCATCGCAATCTTCATCGCTTAATCCCCTGTGCCGACGCGGATCGCGCCATCGCTCGCTTCTGCCGTTAGCAGCCAGCGGGTTGTTCCTTCCAGCCCCAGCGCGGTCAAGCGTCCGCTGCTGTAGGCGCCGGTATCGATGCCGATCCGGTTGGTCCGGAAATCGACCTTGGCGGTAATCGTGTGGCCGTGGACCACGACGGCCCCGAAGTCTCCGGCGTGGTCCAGAAACGGCTCGCGGATCCAACGCAGGTCGCCGATCTTCTGAGCATCCAGCTGCTGGCCCGGGCGGACCCCGGCGTGGACGAAGTGATAGTCCCCGATCGTCACCTGGTCTTCGAAGCTGGCGACGAAATCGAGATCGGCCTGCGGGATCGCCGCTTGGGCCAGTTCCATGACCCCCTCAATCTCGGCGCGAGTATAGTCGGCCGGATCGATCGGATAGGACAGCAGCGTTTCGCGCCCGCCAAAGCGCAGGAACGGGCGCATCACGCTGGGCTTGCGCAGGGCGGCGAGGAACATCTCCTCATGATTGCCCATCAGGATCCGCACCCCGCGGCGCTGCTGCCAGTCGCTTCGTATCGTCGGCGTCTATCCCCGCGATTAGCGCTTCGAACAGGTCGGCGCAGCCGTGAATGTCGCCCACGGCATAGATGCGCTCCCCCGCCGGAATCGCGGCGGTGGGGGCGGGCTGGACGGCCCCAAACAGCTGGCGCAAGCGGGAAAGCATCAGGCCCGCGCCTATAGCGACGCAGGGCTTAACCGACAATGACGCGATCGGCCCGACCGTTGCCATAAAAGCACACCTGCGGCCCGCGTGTAATCTTTGTGTCGCTTTCTTCTTGTGCACTGCAACAAAGCTGTGCCACCCCGGTTTCGTCCGAACCGAATGCTGCCGAAACGAGCAGCAAGGGGCGGGCGCAGGTGGGACGACGCGCCAACAATCGCATAGGAAGATTGACATGCTCACGTCCGTCCGCAGCCTTCTCGCTGCAACAGTTCTGGCCGGCTCCACGCTGGCTGCCACCCCCGCGCTGGCTGATGAAACCGATCCGCCGTCCGACTTCACCGTCACCGGCAATGCTGCCATCGTCACCGACTATCGCTTCCGCGGTCTGTCGCTGTCGGGCGGCGATTTTGCCGTGCAGGGTTCGATCAACGTCAACCACTCGTCGGGTCTTTATGTCGGCACCTGGGCTTCGAGCCTAGAGCAGGACGCGCTCGACATCTACGGTTCGACCGAAGTCGATATCTATGCTGGCTGGACCGGCAAGGTCAGCAGCGCGCTGACCGCCGATGTCGGACTGCTCTACTACGTCTATCCGAGCGGCAGCTTCGGCGATGGCAACGTGTTTGAGCCCTACGCCTCGCTCACCGCGGCGATCGGCCCGGCCACTGCCAAGTTCGGCCTGAACTATGCCTGGAAGCAGGATTCGCTGGGCGGTGATGACAACCTCTACCTCTACAGCGACTGGTCGCTGGCGATCCCGAGCACGCCGGTCACCGTGACCGCCCACGCCGGCTACACCGACGGCGCGCTGTCGCCCAAGCGGCTGACGCTGGCTGGCACCGGCGGCGGCTGGGACTACAGTCTCTCGGCCAGCGCCACGCTGTACAAGGGCCTGTCGATCGGCGTCGCCTACATTGGCGTAGATGGCAATTCGATCGACAGCTTCTCGAACGATGCTGTGGTCGGCACGCTGAAGTACAGCTTCTAACGTTACCCCACGGGGTGAGCAGGGCGGCCCGTTCCGGGAAACCGGGGCGGGCCGTTCTGTTTTTCTGTTTCAGCGGGGCTGGCGGTGCCCCTCCGCGTCAGCGGAGCAAATCAGCGCAGATAGAAATCCACGGTCGTGACCACCCGCACCTTTTTGTAGGGCGTGTCCGATACCCCCCAGCCGCCGCCGGAATCGCCATCGCGCGCGGTGACTTCGAAATAACCCTGGGTTGCGCTCTTGATCGTGCCGACGCTGGTGCCGCTATCCTTGGCGAACTGCTCGGCCGAAGCGCGCGCATCCTTGGTCGCAGCCGCCACCATTTCGGGCTTGATCGCGTTGAGCTTGGTATAGGTGAAGGCAATGCCGGATCCTTCCTCCAGCACCACGCCGCGCCGGACCAGCTCGAACTGGCGGCGCACCGCGGCCTGGGCGCGCTTGATGTCGGTCGTGCGCAGGGTCATCCGCTGGCGCACGGTAAAGCGCTGCACCCCGTTCTCGCTGAACTGGTTGACGTTGACGCCGGTCGGCTGAAGATCGTCGGCCGGGAAGCCCAGCTCGCGGAAGAAGGCGCGGATCGATTCCGAATCGCGATCGACAGAGGCCTGCGCCGTCGCAAGGTCCGGAGCCGAGGCGGAATAGGCGATCGTCCAGGTGGCCAGGTCAGCCGTCACCTCGCGCTCGGCCAGGCCGCGGACGGTGACCGAGCGGTCGGCATCCTTGGCCCGGACCAGCCCGTTGCCGAGCAGATAGCCGCCGGCGATCAAGCCCACGGTCAGCACCCCGGCCGAAGCCAGCCAGCGCCGGGTTACGGTATCATGCCAGAAACGGCTGGCGAGGGCGGCGGAATCGGAACTATAGTCAGACATGAGCGGTCTCCGGATCGACCCGGCAGTGTTTGCCCGAGCCTGCCTGTCTGGACGATGAACCGTTCCGTTTTAGCGACGAATTGAGTTGGAGTTGCCGTGACCCGTTACCTGCACACCATGATCCGCGTGACCGATCCCGAAGCGACGGTCGCCTTCTTCGGGCTGATTGGCCTTCAGGAAGTGCGGCGCTTTTCCAGCGAGCAGGGCCGCTTCACGCTGATCTTCCTGGCCGCGCCCGGGCAGGAAGGGCTGGCCGAAGTTGAGCCGACCTACAACTGGCCGCCCGAGAACGGCGAGGGCGAGATCTATACCGGCGGGCGCAATTTCGGGCACCTCGCCTACCGGGTCGAGAACATCTACGCGACCTGCCAGGCGCTGCTCGATGCCGGCCACACGATCCACCGCCCGCCGCGCGACGGCCACATGGCCTTCGTCAAGTCGCCCGACGGGATCTCGGTCGAATTGCTCCAGGATGGGCACCTCGAACCGCAGGAACCCTGGGCCTCGATGCCCAACGTCGGGAGCTGGTAGCGCTCAGCCTGCCTCGATTTCGACGCTGCGGGCTTTGACAAGCCGAAACAACAGCGCGAGTGCGATCAGCAGCAGGATGATGCTAGCCGGCAACCGCAGCAAGGGATGCGGCCAGAACCGTTCCGGGACCAGCCAGACCAGATGCGGCGCTGCGAGCGCGGCCAGCAAAATCGCCCAGCCCTGCCAGGCAATCGGCACATAGCGAAACCGCCCGCGGTGCGCGGCCCAATACTTGCGGAACCAGGGTGCCTTGGCGGTCATCGCTGTCCCGATGCAAACCGCAGCAGCGCAAAGCCGCACAGCGCTGAAACCAGCGATCCGGCCAGGACCCCGATCTTGGCCTCGTCGATCAGCGCCTGCTGGCTGGGGAAGGCCAGGGCGCCGATGAACAGGCTCATGGTGAAACCGATCCCGCACAGCATGGCCATGCCGGCCAGTTGCTGGGCGCTGGCCGGTGGCGGTTCGGCCAGGCGCAGGCGCTTGGCCAGCAGGATCGCGCCCAGGATGCCGATCGGCTTGCCCAGCAGCAGGCCCAGGGCAATGCCCAGCGGCAGCGGACCGAAGCTCACCCCGCTGGACAATTCCACCCCGGCATTGGCAAAGCCGAACAGCGGCACCACGAAATAGGCGCTCCACGGCACCAGCGCGTGTTCCATCCGCAGCAGCAGACTGTCACCCTTGTGGTCGAGCCGCAGCGGGATGGTGAAGGCGGCCAGCACCCCGGCCACGGTCGCGTGGACGCCGGAATGGAGCACGCAGTACCAGGCCGCCACGGCCAGCAGAACATAGACCCAGCCGCGCTCCACCCGCAGCCGGCCCAGCAGCGCCATGGCCGCCAAGACGGCCAGTCCGGCCCCCAGCCAGGCTAGCTTGAGCTGCGCGGTATAGAAAACAGCGATGATCGCCACGGCGACCAGATCGTCTACGATCGCCACGGTCAGCAGGAACAGCCGCAGCGCAGGCGGGCCGCGCTTGCCGAGCAGGGCGAGGACGCCGACGGCAAAGGCAATGTCGGTTGCCGCCGGGATCGCCCAGCCGCGCGCCAGGCCGGGCTCGCCGCCCGCCACGCCGAGATAGATCAGCGCCGGAACCGCCATCCCGCCGATTGCAGCCAGCACCGGCAGGCGGCGCTGCGCGGGGGTGGAAAGCTCACCAACCAGCAGCTCGCGTTTGATTTCCAGCCCGACGACGAAGAAGAATACCGCCATGACGGCATCGTTGATCCACAGGTGCGCAGTTTCCAGCTTGGGGATTGGCGTCCACGGCAGCGGCGCGTGGAGCAGCGCGTGATAGGCCCCGGATAGCGCGGTGTTGGCGGCCAGCATCGCCAGCACGGCCGCCAGGATCAGCAGCAGGCCGGCGCCGGCTTCACCCCCGAACAGGCGGGAAAGGGCTTGGGCAAGGCGCGTGGCGGGGTGGCGATTGGCTGGCATGGGCCAATCAATCGAGCATTGGCGCGCGCGTTGCAAGCCGTATCGAATCTCGTTACGCTTCCGATCTTTGGGCGCACAGCAAGGGGGCGCTGCAGTCAGGCAATGACCGGTTCGGCAGGAGATTTCGGCTGGGCGCTCGAAGCGCTGCTGCTGGCAGAGCGCGAGTTGCTGCTGTTTGCGGGGTTCTGGATTGCCGTCGGCCTGTTCGATGAATTGGCGATCGACCTGTGGTGGTTCTGGCTCAAGCTGACCGGCCGCGCCCGGACCAGGACTCTGCCGGCCGATTTCGGCACCGCGCCGCTGGCGGGGCCGTTGGCAGTCTTCATCCCCGCCTATGCCGAAAGCAAAGTGATCGGCGTTACGATCCGGCATCTGCTGGAAACCTGGCCGCAGGAAGCGTTGCGGCTTTATGTCGGCTGCTATGCCAATGATCCGGCAACGCTGAACGCAGCGATGGCGGCGGCCGAGGGCGACGCGCGGTTGCGGCTGGTCCTGCTCGATGCAGCGGGCCCCACCACCAAGGCGCACTGCCTCAACCGGCTCTATGCCGCGCTGGAAACCGATGAGGCGCGCAGTGGCCGCCGGTTCCGGGGCATGATCCTCCACGATGCCGAGGATATGGTCCATCCGGCTGCGCTCCAGGCCATCGATACGGCGCTGGCGGCGGTCGACTTCGTCCAGCTGCCGGTCCGCCCGGTCGTGACCGAGGGCAATCGCTGGATTTCGGGGCACTATGCCGATGAGTTCACCGAGAGCCACGCCAAGGCCATGGTGGTGCGCAGCGCACTGGGCAGCGCCCTGCCGGCGGCGGGGGTTGGCTGCGGCCTCTCGCGCGCGGCGCTCGACCGTCTGGTCGCGGCCCAGCGCAGCCTGGGCCAGCCAGGGCCATTCTCACCCGAAGCCCTGACCGAAGATTACGAGTTCGGCCTGGCCCTGTCCAAGGCTGGCCGCGGCAGCGCCTTCCTGCGGCTGCGCGCAGCCGATGGCAGCCTGGTCGCGACAGCCAGCTGCTTTCCCGGCACCCTGGCGACTGCGGTGCGGCAGAAGACGCGCTGGATCCACGGGATCGCCTTCCAGGGCTGGGACCGCCTGGGCTGGAGCGCCAAGCCGCTTGAGATCTGGATGGCCCTGCGCGATCGGCGCGGGCCGTTGACGGCGCTGGTCCTGGCGGCCGCCTATACGCTGCTGGCGCTCGATGCGCTGCTGGTGCTGGCCCAGTTCGCTGAGCTGGTGCCCAGCTTGCCGCTGACCCCGGCCCATCGCCTGCTGCTGGCCGTGGGGCTGGCCGGTCTGGCCTGGCGGGCGCTGTTCAAGTTCCTGTTCGTTGGTCACGAATATGGCTGGGGCGAGGGCCTGCGCGCCGTGCTACGCATCGCCCGGCTCGGTCAGGGTGAATTGCGCGCCGGCCTGGGCAGCTGGGGCGGGGCGCAGAAGGGGGCGAGCCGGGTCGATGTCGGCCCCTCGGCCACGCTCGATTTCCCGCTCGGCGGCGGTCAGGGCCGGGTCTCGGCCGACTGGCGGCTGCGCGCCGCCGGCAACGCTGCGCCGCAATCGGAGCCCGCGATCACGCTGTCCGCAGGTTTCTAGGGCAGGAAGCCTTTTTTCCGCCGTCTGGCTGGGGTAGCCATGGCAGGCAGATGGACGTTTACCTTCCCATTGCCAACCTGGCGGTCAACGGCCTGGTTATCGTCGCGCTCGGCGGGCTGACGGGGATCCTGTCAGGCATGTTCGGCGTGGGCGGCGGGTTCCTGACCACGCCGCTGATGATCTTCTATGGCATTCCGCCAACCGTCGCCGCTGCCTCGGCCGCCAGCCAGGTGACCGGGGCCTCGGTCTCGGGGGTTTTCGCCCATGCCCGGCGCGGCGGGGTCGATTACCACATGGGCACCGTCATGGTCGCCGGCGGGGTGATCGGCACCGGGATCGGCGCGGTCCTGTTCCGCTTGCTGCAGCAGTGGGGCCAGATCGATATCGTCATCAACCTGCTCTACGTCGGACTGCTCGGCACGATCGGCACGATTATGGCGCGCGAAAGCTGGCAGGCGGTCAAGGCCCAGCGGACCGGCGTGCCGCTGCCGGCGGCCAAGCGGCGGCACCACCCGATGGTCGCCAACCTGCCGCTGCGCTGGCGGTTCTATCGCTCGGGCCTCTACATCTCGCCGCTCGCCCCGCTGCTGCTCGGCGTGTTCACCGGCGTGCTGACCATGCTGATGGGGATCGGCGGCGGTTTCGTGCTGGTCCCGGCGATGCTCTACATCCTGGGGATGAGCGCCAACGTGGTGGTCGGCACCTCGCTGTTCCAGATCCTGTTCGTGACCATGATCACCACGATGATGCACGCGTTGACCACCAAGGCGGTCGATATCGTGCTGGCGGTGCTGCTGCTGATCGGCTCGGTTTCCGGCGCCCAGATCGGCTCGCAACTGGCCCAGAAGCTGCCGGCCGAGCGACTGCGGTTTGCGCTGGCGGCGGTGGTCCTGCTCATCGCATTGCGGATGCTGATTGGCTTGGCCTGGCAGCCGGACGAGATCT
>JAJTFU010000219.1:0-2514 GCA_021299075.1 Novosphingobium sp.
CAACATCCGCGAAGTTGACGCGATCGTCCACGTGCTGCGCTGCTTCGAAAATGACGACATCCAGCACGTCGACAACCGCGTCGATCCCGTGTCCGATGCCGACACGGTTGAAACCGAGCTGATGCTGTCAGAGCTCGAAAGCCTGGAAAAGCGAGTGCCTGCCGCCCAGAAGAAGGCCGCGCAGGGCGACAAGGAAGCCAAGCTGGTCGCCGCAGTCCTCGCCCCGGCGCTCGAACTGCTGCGCGACGGCAAGCCCGCCCGCCTGGCCCGTCCCGAGGGCGAAGACGAGCTGCGTGTGTTCAACCAGGCCCAGCTACTCACCGCCAAGCCGGTGCTCTACGGCTGCAACGTCGAGGAAGAAAGCGCCGCCAATGGCAACGCCTTCTCCGCCGCCGTGTTCGAAAAGGCCAAGGCCGAAGGTGCCAATGCCGTGATCGTTTCTGCCGCGATCGAGAGCGAGCTGGTCGGGATGGACCCCGAGGAACGCATGGTCTTCCTGGAGGAAATGGGTCTCCACGAAACCGGCCTCGCCCGCGTAATCCGCTCGGGCTACGATCTGCTCCACCTGATCACCTTCTTCACCGTCGGCCCCAAGGAAGCCCGCGCCTGGACCGTCCACCGCGGCGCCAAGGCCCCGGAAGCCGCCGGCGAAATCCACTCCGACATGCAGCGCGGCTTCATCCGCGCCGAAACGATCGCCTATGACGACTACGTCACCCTTGGCGGTGAAGGTCCGTGCAAGGATGCCGGCAAGCTGCGCCAGGAAGGCAAGGAATACGTCATCCAGGACGGCGACGTGCTGCACTTCAAATTCAACGTGTGAGGCGGCGATGAGCGACGATCTGCTTTACTTCGAGGACCTGGAAATCGGCACCAAGGCCAGCTTCGGCCGCTACGAAGTGACGCGCGAGGAAGTGTTGGAATTCGCAGCCAAGTACGATCCACAGCCCTTCCACCTAAGTGACGAAGCAGCAGCGAAGACCCATTTCGGCCGGATCTCCGCGAGCGGCTGGCACACCTGCGCTATGACCATGCGGATGCTCGTCGACAACATCACCGAGCGTAAGCAGGCCGGGCTCGGCTCGCCGGGCCAGGATGAGCTGCGCTGGCACCGTCCGGTCTATCCGGGTGATGTGCTGCGCGTGGAAACCGAACTGCTCGAAAAGACCCGCAGCCGCTCGCGCCCGGAAATGGGCAGCTTCAAGTCGATCGTTACGGTGCTCAACCAGAACGACGAAAAGGTCATGACCTTCCGCTCGATCGGCCTGATCGCGGTCCGCAACCCCGAAATCCGCGCCGACTAGCGCCGCCCAAACAGCTTCTCGACGTCCTCCAGCGCCAGCTTGACCCAGGTTGGGCGACCGTGATTGCACTGGCCCGACCGAGGCGTGCGTTCCATTTCGCGCAGTAGTCAAGTCGTTCGCCCAGCAACAGGGCGGCACCGTTCTGGGCCAGATCGTCAGCCACGTCGCGGACCAGGGCCTGTACATCGCCGCCCGCCAGCGCGGCCGGGACGGCGCGGACCAGCATCGCGTCCGGCCCGAACCGTTCGAGCGCCAGGCCATGTTCAGCCAGTTGCGGCGCGGCTTCGGTCAGGCGGTCGCAGTCCGACTCGTCCAGTTCGACCACTTCGGGGATTAGCAGCGCCTGCGCGGCGGTCATGGCGCCTTGTGCGCCAGCGGCCTTGAGCCGTTCGAGAACCAGACGCTCGTGCGCGGCGTGTTGATCGACCAGGACGAGGCCGTCCTCGGCTTCGGCGACGATGTAGGTATTGGCCACCTGCCCCCGCGCCACGCCGAGCGGGTGGGATGCCGCCGGCTCCGGTGTGGCATCGGCCGCTTCAGCTCGCGCCGCCGGTGCCAGCACTGACGCCTCGTAACCGCGCCAGACATGTCCAACGTCGCGTAACGCATAGGGTTCAGATTGGCGGGTGAAGAGCGAACCCAACGCCGGTGCAGCCTCACGCGCAATCGGTTCAGCCTGCCAGTTGCCCATCGCGGGCGCCGCCGGAGCCTGGGCCGATCGCTGCCCCGCCCCTTCCAGCGCATGGCGCAGGCCGGAAACGATGAACCCGCGCACGAAAGCCGGATCGCGGAAGCGGACCTCGGTCTTGGCCGGGTGGACGTTCACGTCCACTTCCTCAGGCGGCAGGTCAAGGAACAGCGCCAGTACCGCGTGGCGATCGCGCGCCAGCATATCAGCATAGGCACCGCGGACCGCGCCGACCAGCAGCCGGTCCTTCACCGGTCGGCCATTGACGAACAGGTACTGATGATCGGCCACGCCGCGGTTGAAGGTTGGCAGGCCTGCCACCCCGGTCAGCTTCACCGGACCGCGCGCCAGATCGATCGCCACGCCATCATCGGCGAGCTCGCGGGCGACCAGCTGCGCAACCCGGGCGGCCAGGCTCTGCCCGCCCTGCACCGCCAACACGCGGCGGCCATCGTGTTCCAGCGTGAAGCCCACCTCTGGCCGGGCCATGGCCAGGCGGCGGACCACATCGACACAGGCAGC